>JACDHQ010000091.1 GCA_013820975.1 Gemmatimonadaceae bacterium | reverse complement strand
ACTCTGCGCCGATCGCCACCATGCCTGCAATGACCGCCGCCCCCCAGAGCCGGGCGCCGAGCCCGGCCGGGATGCCCGTGCGCCCCTCGAGCCGTGCGTCGATGCGACGGTGCAGCAAGGTCACCTCGACCCACCCGGCGATGCTCGACGCCAGCGTCAGGCCTGCCGCGCCCCACCGTCCGTCGATCCCCAGCAGGTGGGGGCCACGCAACGCGAACGCGGCACCGAGGCCCAGCGAGATCGCGATCCGCAGCAGCGCATACCGGAACGGGGTCTTCGTGTCGTTGAATGCGTAGAAGGTCGACGAGTAGAGCCGGGCCAGGGTGGTTGCCAGCAGGCCGATGGACGACCCGGCGAGGATCCCCCACGTGAACATCGCTTCCGTCGCGCCGAACCGGCCGCTGCGCAGCAACGCATCGATGATGACGTTGCCGAGCAGCACGAACGCGACCGCCGACGGCACGACGAAGTAGGCGATGCGTCGCAGTCCGGTGTTGACGCGCGCACGGAGCGCAGCAAGTGCCTCGCGACCCGGCGCGGCCCCTCGCGACAGCTCCGGCAGCTCCGCCGCCGATACCGCCATGCCGAACAGGCTCACGGGCAGCACGTAGATCGTCGAGGCATAGGCGATCATCACCACCGCGCCGTTCGGCAGGAAGCTCGCGATCATCTGGTCGATGTACCCGCTGATCTGCACCGCGCCGCGCGTCACGGCCACCGGCCCGAAGTTGCGCATCACCTGCCGCACATGCGCCGATCGCGTCGAGAGCGACACGCGCAGCCGCCCCATCACGCGGAAGACGGTCGGGAGCTGCACGACGAATTGCATCCCCGCGCCGAGCACCGAGGCCCACGCGAGCGCCTCGGCGATCCGCGGAAGCGTCTCGCGCGGGCCGAACCAGAGGAGCGCGGCAAGCATGGCGACGTTCCATGCGACGCCGGCCACGTACGGCATGAAGAAGCGCCGGTGGCTGTTGAGGACCCCGATGCACCACGCGCTGAGCACGAACAGCCCGGCGCCCGGAAAGAGGATTCGCGTGAGGTGAATCGTGAGCTCGCGCTTCTCTCCCTCGAACCCCGGGGCGATCAGCGGAACCAGCGTCGGGGTGAGCAGCACGCCGGCGACGACGAACGCCGCGCTCGCGAGGGCGAGCAACCCCGCGACGGCGCCGGCGACGCGCGCGGCCTCCTCAGGCTCGTCACGTCCGAGCAACGACGAGTACACCGGGATGAAGGAGGCGGACAACCCGCCCTCACCCATGATGTTCTGCAGGATGTTGGGAATCTTGAACGCGGCGGCGAAGGCGTCTGCCGTCGCCCCGGCACCGAGGTAGCGCGCCATGAAGAACTGGCGGACGAGCCCGAGGAGGCGCGACAGGAGGATACCGGCCGCGACCAGCGCGGCGGCGGTTCCACTCCCGCCGCGGCTGGGGACCGGTTGCTCCGCCGCGGACGGCTGGTCTGCCGCGGGGGGCGTCGTCATGCTTCCCCGCCCGTGCGCGCGCGGCCCGACACGAGCGCAGCCGCGTGACGCCGCGCCTCGGTGATCATTGCATCGAGGATGCGCGGGCCGCTCCTGGCGAGGAACGGGATGATCGCCAGCGCGCGTTCCTGCGGCTTCCCGCCGGGGAAGAAGTAGCCGCGCGCTGTCGCAACGCCCCCGACGAGCATCGCCTCCCGCCGCTTCACCGCTGCCAACGCCCGGCGCTCCAGGCGGGCCAGCTGATGCGCCAGCCGGTCCTTCAACCCGTCCAGCACTGGGGTCGGAATCAGGTCCGTCCGGTCCGCGGCGTCGATCGCTCCGACGCTGCCGGCCACCGACTCCGCCGCCTGCGCGAGCGCGGCGGCAAGGGGCTGTGGCATGCCGGCGCGCGCCAGCACGCCCTCGACGGCGTGCGGGTCGGCGAGCTCGCCGGGCTCGACGCCCAGGCGGGCGAGAAGCCGCTGCATTCGTGGCTCGACGATCACCCCGGACCACCGGGGGACGGCGACGGGGATGCGGGCGCCGATCGCTTCAGCCAGCGCCGTCACCTGGGCGAAGTACGCGAGCTCCGCGGGGCCGGCGACATACGCCACGGTCGGGAGGATGCCTGCCTCCACGATCGGCCGGAGCAAGACGTTGGGGCCGAGCCCGGTGTAATCCGTGCTCGACGCGACGAGCGAGGCCTCGTCGATTCTGACCCGCCGCTTGCTTTCACCATCGTACACGAACACCGGCGTGAGCCCCGCGACATCGTCCACCTGCGGCTCGAAGCCATGTGACCTGATTGCAGCGGTCCGTTGACTGAGCGCCGCCTGTACCGCTTCGGCCTCGTCGAGCGCACGGCGGACGACTGTGCCGCCGGCCCGGCGGATCGCCGGGTGGGAGGCATCGATCACAGCGATACCAAGCGGGGCGAGGACCGACTCCAGCAGCACGATATAGGCATCACCGATGGTCGCGCCCGGGTTGCCGTACGCCGCCTCGGCTGCTGCCAGGACGCCGGCGTGCATCGCCGAGCCGCTCGCCTCTCGAAGCGACGCGAGCTGCGCGCCCAGGTGGCCCTGCCGCACGGTCGAAGCCGGGGTGCCGGCCGGCGCATCCGCAGTGCCGCGCAGCTCACGCGCGCCGCCCTCGAGCGACACCCAGACGCGCTGTGCTTCCGCGAGGTCGGCGTCGTCGGTGGCGGCCCAGAAGAGCGGCGCGGCCGGAACCCCCGTGACACGCTCGATCTCGTCCGCGAGGGCGAGCGCCGACAACGCCTTGCTCCAGGTGTACACCGGCCCGCCGAACAGCCCGGGCTGCTGCCCGGTCGTCACCACCACGCCGCCGGCGCGTGCGACGCGCTCGAGACGCTCGCGGCCGGCGCCAGCTTGGCTCGTCGCCGGCGCGATGTCGCGCCACCAGTCGTGCGTGGCGAACGCCGCCTGGGTGTCCCGCGCCCGCTCCGACCAGCCGGCCACGTTCGAAGGCGAAACGACCCGCCACTCCGGCGGCGCGCCTCGCGCCTGGATGCACCGCGACAGCGCCGAGCCGCCGAGGCTCACCGATTTCACCGTCGGCGCCGCCTCGCGGTCCTCGCGCGACTCGACCGACGGCGCGTGAGCGTCAGGCCGCACGGACGGGGGAGTCACTTGTGGTACGGCTCACCGCGCAGGATCGTCCCGGCACGGTACAGCTGTTCAGCGAGAACAAGACGCGCGAGGTCGTGCGGCAGCGTCCAGGGGGCGAGCAGCAGCTTGCGCTCTGCCCGTTGCAGCAGCGGCTCGGAAAGCCCATAGGCACCACCGATGACAAATGCCATGTCGCGCGCCGCCTCACGCGCGTCGGAGAGCCAGCGTGCGAACTGCTCCGAGGACAGTGCGTCGCCCCCCGGATCGCAGCAGACGACGCGGCACCCTGCGGGCACCTTCTCGAGCAGCCGCTGCCCTTCCCGGTCGCGCACCTGGGCGGAGGTGGCACTGCGCGCCGGCTCCTCGCGGACGTCATGCGTGGCGAGCGGCCAGTAGCGCGCCGCCCGCCCCTCGTACTCCCTGATCGCGGCCGCGAGCGCAGCATCACGGGGCTTGCCCACCGCGACGACGAGGAAACGCACGCCGCGGTGGGCAGGCGATCAGGCGTAGATGCCGCGCAGGCGATGCACCGTCGCGACGCGGCTGATCGCGAGCATGTAGGCTGCCGTCCGCATGTTGACCTTGTGCTGCAGCGAGAGCTGGAGCACGTCGTTGAAGCTGCGCACCATGATTTCCGTGAGGCGCTCGTTGACGACGTCCTCGGTCCAGAAATATGCCTGGCGATCCTGCACCCACTCGAAGTACGACACGGTGACGCCGCCGGCATTGGCGAGGATGTCCGGGACGACGAACACGCCCTTCTCGTCCAGGATCGCGTCGGCGGGTGCGGTCGTCGGGCCGTTGGCGCCCTCGACGATCACCTTCGCCCTGACCTTTCCGGCATTGTGGCGGGTGATCACGTTCTCGAGGGCTGCCGGCACGAGGACGTCCACATCCAGCAGCAGCAGTTCGTCGTTCGACACGTGCTCGCCGCCGCCAGCGAACCCCTCGAGCGACCGGTGCTTCTTCACGTGCTCGATGGCCGCGGGGACGTCGATCCCGGCCTTGTTGTAGATGCCGCCCGACTTGTCGCTGACGGCCACGACGCGGCACCCTTCCTTGGTCAGCAGGTCCGCCGCCACGGACCCGACGTTGCCGAAGCCCTGCACCGCGACGGTGGCTCCCTCGATGCGCATGCCAAGGTGCTTGAGCGCCTCACGCGTCGAGATCATTACGCCGCGCCCTGTCGCCTCGCGGCGCCCCAGCGAGCCACCGAGTTCGATCGGCTTGCCGGTGACGACCGCGGTGACGGTGTGGCGCATGGCCATGGAATAGGTATCCATGATCCAGGCCATCACGCGCTCGTTCGTGTTGACGTCGGGCGCCGGCACGTCGGAGTCGGGCCCGAGTGTGTTGATGATCCCGGTCGTGTACCGCCGCGTCAGTCGTTCGAGTTCGCCGACGCTGAGCTTGAGCGGATCACAGATCACGCCGCCCTTGGCGCCGCCGAACGGCAGGTTGACGACGGCACACTTCCAGGTCATCCAGGCGGCCAGCGCCTTGACCTCTTCCATGTCGACATGCATGTCGAACCGGATGCCGCCCTTGGCCGGCCCCCGCGAGGTGTTGTACAGCACACGGTAGCCGGTGAAGACCTCCACCTCCCCGTTGTCCATCAGCACCGGGATCGACACGGTGATCTGCTTCTCCGGGTGGCGCAGCACCTTGTACAGGCCCGGCTCCAGGTCGAGCAACTGGGCCGCCCGGTCGAACCGGGACATCATGGCCTCGAATGGATTTTCCTCGTTGAGGAAGGTTTCCTTGTCGGGCCGGACGATCGAATTGGTTGGCAGGCGGAGGTCGGAAGCCATGACAGGCTGAAGATGCGAGTGGTCAGCCGGCCGCGGCAGCGGCCGGCTTGCGCGCATGAATCACGGTCTCGAGCAGTTGATCGAGCGATGCACGCCCGGTTTCAACAATAACCTGCTGGGAGACGAACGATAAGCCGGGCTCCCCTGACGGCCACCGCGGGGAAAGCTTTACGGCGTCCTTCAGCGTGCACATGGCCACGCCTCCGCGCCCGGCGAATTCCCGCGCCTCGGCGGCGAGCTCCTCAATGTCGGCATCGGCAAATGGGTGATGGTCCGGGAACGCGCGCAATGCGACGTCGGCACCGGCCGCCCTGAGCTGGGCACTGAATGCCGCAGGGTCGCCCACGCCGCAGATCGCGAGCACCGGCCGCCCAGCCAGCGTGGAAATGGCCCTCACTTCGCCCGAGGCAGCGTCGACGAGCCCGGAGGGTGCCAGGTGCACCTGGGCGACCGGGAGCCCCGGAAAGGCACCTGAGAGCTTGAGGGCGAGTTGCGCCGCCGCTTCGGGCGGTGCTGCCTTCCGGGTAACCACGACCTGGGCAGCCCGCCGGAGCGCCCCGAGCCCCTCTCGAAAGGGGCCCGCTGGGAGCGCGCGCGCACGCCCGGTCCACCGATCGGCGCTCAGGAGGACGACGTCCACGAGGCGGCGGGCCTTCCTGTGCTGGAATGCATCATCCAGCACGGCCACGTCCGCGCCGCGGCTTGCCGCCGCGCGCACCCCCCGCGAGCGGTCGGCGTCCACGATCACGAGCATGCCCGGGTTCAACCGGCGGTGCACCTCCGGCTCGTCGTCGCCATACCCCCGGAGCACGATCGCGGGGCGGCATCCGCGCTGCTGGAGCTCTCCGGCCATCCAGGCCGCGAACGGAGTCTTCCCCGTGCCCCCCACCGAGAGGTTGCCGATGCTGATCGCCGGGAGCCCCGCCTCGTCCGGCCGGAACACGCCGGCGTCGTACAGCGCATTTCGCGCGGCCGTGATGCCGCTCCAGAGGGCGGCGGCCGGCAGGAGCCCGAGCCGCACGAGGCGCGCCGCCGCGTCGTCTCCATACCAGACGCGCTCGGCGAGCGATACCCCCCTACCCTTCGGCACGGGCCACCGCATCGTTCATGAGCTGCTGGAACCGCGGCGCTTCACCGGCGGCCTCGCGTGGCGTTGCGGCCTCGACGTACGCGGGATCGCTGTACGCGATGTGAACCCTGCTGAACGGCTTGGGGATCACGAATCGGTCCCAGCTCTGCAGCCGCCACGCGCGAGGGGCGTGCACGCCGATCGCGATGATCGGCGCACCAGACCGTTGTGCCGCCACCAGGGCGCCGGGCGCAAAGCTGCCGGCCGGCCCGCGCGGTCCATCCGGGGTGATGGCGACGTCGTGCCCTTCCGACAGCGCGCGGACCAGGCCGATCAACGCCCGTCCCCCACCCCGCGATGTCGACCCTCTCACCGTGTGGAGCCGCAGCGACTCCGCGATCTGCGCGATGATCTCGCCATCACGGTGCTCGCTGATGAGGATGCCGATATCCTGGTCGCGATGGTGCCACAGGGGCACCAGCATCTGCCCGTGCCACAGGGCAAGGATGATCGGCTTCCCCTGCGCCCGCTGTGAGGCAACGGCTTCCGCGTTGACGACCCGGTATCGCCACGTGCTGGCGAGCGCCCTGATGACCAGGGCGCCGAGGCGCACGATCCAGCGCACTCGCTGCTCGTCACCCTGCCCCGGGGTCACCGCGACTCCGCGGCGAGCTCCATCGCCATTGCTGCAACTCGCCCCGCAGCGCCTGGCTCGCCGAGCTTCGCGCGCACCGCCGCAAGGTCGTCGAGCATCTGCGCCCGCTCGGCGCTGAACGGGTCGAGCAATGGGGCGAGCGCGTCGGCGACGCGTGACGGCACGAAGGCGTCCTGGACGAACTCCGGCACCACGCGACGTTCCGCCACGATGTTCACCAGCCCGATGTCGGGAATCCGGACGAGCCGCTTCGCGATCGCGTAGTCGAGCTTTCCCATGCGGTACGCGAGGACGAGGGGACAGCGTGCCACGGCCGCCTCGAGGGTGGTCGTTCCGCTCTTGCAGAGCGCGGCATCGGCGGCCCGCAACAAGGTGAGCGATGGCGCCCGGACGAGCCGATACGGCACCGACGACGGATCGATCGTCACCGACGGGGCATGGCTGACCACGACCTGGAGCCCGGGGATACGCGCTTCCAGCTCGCGCGCCGTCTCCACGAACGGCCCCACATGCCGCGCGATCTCCTGCGGACGGCTGCCGGGAAACAGCGCGAGCACCGGCCGCGTCGCGTCGATGCCGAGCGTGCGGCGCGCCTCGGCGCGGTCGGGGAGTGCGGTCGCCGCCTCCACCAGGGGGTGCCCGACGAACGTCGCATCGACGCCGTGCGCGCGCAGCAGCGTCTCCTCGAACGGGAAGATCACGGCCGCGCGCGCGACGTGCTTCTTCAGCGCGTCGATGCGACCAGGCCGCGACGCCCACACCTGCGGCGTGATGTAATACAGCACGGGAACGCCAGCTGCCCGGGCGGCGGCCGCGACGAACCCGAGGTTGA
>JACDHQ010000090.1 GCA_013820975.1 Gemmatimonadaceae bacterium | reverse complement strand
GCTTGACCTCGTCGGCATGGACGAGCGCCGCCTCTTTCCCGACCTCGACGGGGTGGCCGAAGGGCTGCGGCGGTACTACTCCTGACGAAAGGCGATGAGGGATGAGGGATGAGGGGTGCGGGAACGAACGGGGCGATGAGGGATGAGGGATGAGGGACGAGGGAGATTGGAGCGGGCGCTAGAAGTGCCGTTGCCATCCAAGGCCAATCCCGCGCGTGTCGTCACGGATGAGGTAGAAGCCCTCACGCTGCGGCCGCGGAATCGCCGTCACCTCGACGACACCTTCCTCACGATTCCGCTCGAGACGCTTGCGCTGGCGCAGGGCCACTTCGCGACCGATTGCGTACGCGAACACGACGCCCACGACCTGGTCCGACGTCCAGTGGCCGCGGTCGACGATGCGACCGACGCCGACCGCAGCCGCAAAGCCATAGAGCAGCGGCTCGACGAGCCCCATCTCGAAGCGCTCGTTGAGGAACGTCGCACACGTCATCATGTTGGCGACGTGGCCCCCGGGAAATGAGTTGTCGCCCCAGGAGGAGTCGCCGAGCGAAAGGCCGATGTCGTACTGGTCGCCGTGCTGCGCCGGCGGTGCGATGAGCGCGTCATCCTTGCCGGGGACCGGCCGTGCGCGATTGACGAACCGGTAGAAGACCTGGTGACGGATCTGGCTGTTCGCCGCGTACGACGCGGCGCAGCCGAACACCCCGTCGCGAATCCGCTGGTCCCTGGCGATGTAGCCCCCGATCAGGACTGCTCCAGCCACGGGAACGAGACGATTGCCGCCGTAGGCGACGCCGCCGCGCCGGACGGGACCGAGCAGCGCGAAGAACCGGCTGTCGCGGTTGCGGACGGCCCAGCGGTCGATGTCGTCGTCGAAGGGAGAGATTGCGGCTGCCGCTCCCAGGGTCGCGCCGGCGAGCAGCCAGTCCTTGCCGCTCGCGTCCACCGGGCTGGTGAAGACAGCCCAGATGTCGCCGCCCGCGTGCTTGAAGTCGTCCACGAGCATGCGGCCCACGCTCTGGGCTGCTGCCGGAACGGCGGCAACACCCAGCGCCATGCACGCACCGATGAGTGAGTTGGTGATCCTCATTTCCTTATCTCTGGGTGAAGGCCCTGGGTGTCGACCTGCGACACGTGCTCAGCCATGCGAAGGCAAGGCGCGTTCCCGACCCCTAACCCCCGTCCCCCTACCGCCGTATGTTGACCGACCCCCGCCCCCGCTCGTCCTTGGAATCGTGAATACGTTCTTCATTACCTGCGCCCTCACGGGCAGCGCCATCCTGCTGTTCCAGCTGGTGCTCGGCGTGGCCGGCATCTCGGATGACATGGACTCGCAATCCGGCGCCGATGGCCTGCACGTGGGCCTCGACCTGCTGAGCGTCCGGGCCCTGTCCGCGGGGCTGGCTGCGTTCGGTGCCGGCGGCATGCTCGGGATGCGCACCCCGCTGGGTATCGTGGCGGGGCTCGTCCTCGGCAGCGTGTTCGGTGCCGCCGCCGCCCTCGGCGTCGCGTGGGTGATGCGATCGATGCTGCGCCTCGAGTCGGATGGATCGCTGCAGCTCGAGAATGCGATCGGCGCGACGGCTCACGTGTACCTCGGCATCCCGCCGCTCAAGGAAGGGACGGGGAAGGTGCATGTCGTCGTGCAGGGCCGAACCGTCGAACTGTCCGCCGTGACGGCGCATGACGCGCCGCTGCTCACCGGCGCGAGTGTGGTCGTGATCGACGTCGTGGGCAGCGGCGTCGTCGAAGTTGCTCCGGAAGCCGCAATTCTCCCCTCTGAGGTCACCCATGCTGCACCCTGACGTGCTCCCCCTCCTCCAGGCCGCGCTCCCGACGATCGAGGCGATTCCGCTTGGCCTCGTGATTCCGCTCGTCGCCGTGGCACTGGTCGCCAGCATGGTGATGCTCTTCGTGTCGCGATACAAGCGCTGCCCGTCCAACCGCGTGCTCGTGATCTCCGGCCGTGTCGCCGGCGGTGAGAGCGCGCGCTGCATCTCGGGCGGCGGGGCCTTCGTGTGGCCGGTGATCCAGGAGTATGCGTACCTCGGGCTCGAGCCGATCCAGATCGACATCCCGCTCAAGGACGCGCTGTCGCTCGAGAACATTCGCGTCGCCGTCCCGAGCGTGTTCACGGTCGCGGTGGGCACCGAGTCGGAAGTGCGACAGAATGCCGCGATCCGCATCCTCGGCCTCACGCACGAGCAGATCAAGCGCCAGGCGCAGGACATCATCTTCGGCCAGCTGCGCCAGGTGATCGCGTCCATGCGGATCGAAGAGATCAACCGCGATCGCGAGGGATTCCTGCACCGCGTTCAGACGTCGCTGGAGCCGGAGCTGGCGAAGATCGGTCTCGTGCTGATCAACGTGAACATCACCGACCTCAAGGACGACTCCGGCTACATCGAGGCAATCGGCCAGAAGGCAGCAGCGCAGGCCGTGCAGCAGGCGCGCGGCGACGTGGCAGAGCAGGAGAAGACGGGTGAAGTCCGCGTGGCCGAGGCGCAGCGCGAGCGGTCGGTGTCGGTTGCGCTGGCACAGAAGGACATGCACATCGGCATGCAGGTGGCGTCGCGCGAGCAGGCGGTGCGCCTGGCGGAGCTCGAGAAGGAGCGGATGGTCGGCGAACAGCAGGCCGGGTTCCAGCGCGACATGGCGGTGAAGGAGGCCGAGCAGCTCAAGCGTGTCGCGGTGGCGAGCGCGGAGGCGATCGCGATCGCCGGCGAGGCGGAATCGCAGGGACGCGTGGTCGCCACGAAGGCGACCCTGCTCGTCAAGGAGGCCGAAGCCTACCAGCTCGCCGAGACGCGCAAGCGCGAGGCAGAGGCATCGGTGCAGGAGGCGCAGTTCAAGGCCCAGACACGAGCCGCACTGGCCGATGCCGACCGCATCGAGGCGATGCGCCGCGCGGAGCTCGAGGCCCCGGCCAAGGCGGAGAAGGCGCGCACGATCGTCGAGGCGCAGGCGGCCGCCGAGGCCCGCACCATCGAGGCGCAGGCCGAGGCGACGGCGATCTACATGAAGCTCGAAGCCGAGGCGCGCGGCCAGTACGAGATCATGGCCAAGAAGGCGGATGCGATGCGGCAGCTCGTCGATGCGGCGGGCGGGGCGAAGGAAGCCTACCAGCTGCTGATGCTCGAGCACCTCGACACGCTCGCCGAGACGAGCGCGAAGGCGATCTCGAACATCAAGTTCGACAAGGTGGTGGTGTGGGACGGCGGCAACGGGACGACGTCGAACTTCCTCCAGAACATGAGCCGCACGCTGCCGCCGATGATGCACGTGCTGCAGGACATCGCCGGGGTGGAGCTGCCGGCGTTCCTTGGCAAGCTCACGCCGGCCGCTGGGGATGGGGTGGTGATCCCGCCCGAGGTGAAGACGCCGGCGACTGTGGAGGCGTGATCCCGTCTACGGCATCCCGAATGGATCCCCTGGCGGCGCCACGAGTGCGGGGGTGGGTGTCGGAAGCTCCTGGCGCTCCAGCCACCGCGTGATGTCGCCAGCGACGGCGAGGTAGTGTGCCGTCGCCATGTCGTTCGCCGCGCGCGCCGCGGCGGTCATCCCGGTCCGGCGCCCGTCGGCCGTGGTGGCGATCCCGCGCAGCTTGAGGTCCGCCAGCGCGCGCACGTCCGGGCTCGCCGCGCGATCCGCGGCGAGGGTGATGAGCCGATCGACGACCGCGCGCTGGGTCACTCGTTGCAGCGCGGCGTGCTTCGGGTCCGCGGGCATCGCGGCGCCCCAGGTAGCGCGCACCACGCCATCCATCACTTCACCGAGCGAGGGAGCCTGGCCGCGCGCTGACTGCTGCACGAGGCGCGCAGCGCGCTCGCGCTGGAGCACCGCATCCACGATCATCTGCGAGAGCGTGCGCGCTGCGCCGAGCTCGTCGAAGGCAGGACGGGTCTGGCTGCCGAACAGCTCGACGGACGGCGTGACGTCGCCGGCGCCGGGGACCATCAGTGCGAGCACCGTATCGGGGATCGCGAGCTCCTCGGGGCGGAGTGCGTGGAGCAGCATGCGCAGGGCATTCCGCTGCTCGGCCGCCGGGACCGGTCGCGTCGCCTGCTGCATGTCGCCGCTGATCGGGTTGCTGTACTCCATCCCGCCGATCGCCTTGGCAACGGAGTTCACGGCAAACCGGTGCATGAAGTACACGGGCGCGAAGCGTTCCTGGAGCAGCGCGATGGGATCGCCGGGGCGGATGGTGCGGAGCCCGAAGCGACGCAATGCAACCCGCCGCACGTCCATCTGGTGCTTCAGGAACTCTGGCGCGGTCGCCGCATCGTCCCAGAGGTTGGCGCGCGGGTCGCTCGCATAGTCGGGCCGGGCGTCGGCGTCACCGAGGTAGAGGAAGCCGCGCTTCAGCCCGTCCCGCACGATCGCCTCGAGGGAGTCGCGCTCGGTGGCGCGCGGAAAGATGCCGTATCCCCAGCGGATCGCCCAGACGTCGTATTCACCCGGGCCGATGTCATAGGCCTGGCTGATGTCGATCTCGCCGTTCACCAGCCGCACGCGCGGCGGCGGATAGTCCAGCAGCGAGCCTCGCTCGTACGTGCTGGCGATGTAGTTGTGGGCGAGGCCGATGGTGTGCCCGATCTCGTGTGCCGTGACCTGCCTGATGCGCGCCAGGACGAACGCCGTGTCGGCGGCTGCTGCCTCGGCGCCCATCAGGCCCGCGTACAGGTTGTAGTCGGTTCGCGCGCGGTGCGAGTCCATGCGCGCCATCCCCTTGATGATCTCCCCCGTGCGCGGATCACCGAGGGACGCGCCGATCGACCAGCCGCGCTCGTGGCGGTTGATCCACTGGACGACGTTGTAGCGCGCGTCCATGGGATCGACGCCTTCGGGGAGGAGCTCGACACGGAAGCCGCCGACGAGACCGGCCCGATCGAAGGCATCGGACCACCATCGCGCGCCCTCGAGCGTGGCGCTGCGCAGCGGCTCGGGGATGCCCCGGTCGACATGGAACACGATGGGAGTGCGGATCGGCGAGCGCCGGTCGTCCGGATTCACGCGCTCCAGGCGATGGCGCGCGATCCACTCCTGCACCAGCGGACGCTGGATGGGCTGCGCGTAGTCGCGGAAGCTGATGCCGAAGTAGCCGACCCGGGGGTCGCGCTCGCGCGGCCGGTAGCCCGGCTCTGGCAGCCGCACGAGTGAGATGTGCTGGCGAAGGGCGAGCGCGCGGGCGTCGGGGAGGATCTGCCGCACGATGCCACCCTCGCGACCGCCGGTGTTCGCGTACGCCAGCGACACCGAGATCTCGGTGTTGTCGGGAAACGCGTTGGTGAGCGCGTGCATGATGCTCGAGCGCTCGCGAACGAGTGCGTACGATCCCTGCTCGCTGCGCGCGAGCGTGCCGGCCACGTCGTTCCAGTCGCGATACGCCAGGTCGGTCGCATCGACGAGGAGGCGCCCGCCCTCCTCGGCCAGCAGCGGCAGCGCCGCGACGGGGCTCGATGGAAACGCCTCCGTGATGGAGCGCTGGTGGTCGGCGTTCGCGGTGTCGGAGCTGCGGTAGCGCAGGTTCTCGAAGGTGACGACGACGCGATCACCGGAACGATCGAAGCGCGCCACCTGCGCGCGCCCCGCCGCGCCGCGGTCGATGCCAATGGGATTGGAGCCGAGCCCCGTCGCCTGCGACACCCAGAACAGCATCCGTGCCGAGTCGCGTGGAAGCTCGAGCAGCAGGCGGCCCTGGCGTGCGTCGAGATACACGGGGATGAAGCCGTCGCGGCGATCGAATCCCTGTGTGCGTGAGCCGATGGAGCTGGCGACCGGCTGGCCGACGGGTGCCGGCTGCTGCGCGGGAAGGCCTGACGGGAGCGAGAAGGCGATCACGACCGCCGTGACGAGCCGCATCAGATGGTCTCCTTGAGCTTGACGGGAGTCGATGACGACCGAAGGCGCATGTTCAGCATCTCCACGCCCACCGAGAAGGCCATCGCGAAATAGGTATAGCCCTTCGGGATGTGGTGCCCGAAGCCTTCGGCCACGAGGTTCGACCCGATGAGCAAGAGGAAGGTGAGCGCGAGCATCTTCACCGTGGGATGCCGGTCCACGAAGTTGGCGATGCCGTTGGCCGCCGCAAGCATCACGGCGAGTGCGATGACGTTGGCGATCACCATGATCGAGATCTCGTCGACCATCCCGATCGCGGTGATGACCGAGTCGAGCGAGAACACGATGTCGATGACCATGATCTGGGCGATGACGGCGCCCATCGTGGCGACCGTCTTCTTCGCCCCCGCGTGGTGCTCCTCGCCTTCGAGCTTCCCATGAATCTCGAAGGTCGCCTTGCCGATGAGAAAGAGGCCACCGAGGATGAGGATCAGCCCGCGGCCCGTGACCTCGAACCCCGCGACGGCGAACAGCGGCGCCGTGAGCCGGACGATCCAGGCGATGCTGAAAAGGAGAGCAAGCCGGCTGACGAACGCCCCCATGAGGCCGAGGCGGCGCGCCTTGGGCTGCTGGGCGAGGGGAAGCTTACCGGCGAGGATGGTGATGAAGATGATGTTGTCGATTCCCAGGACGATCTCCAGTGCCGTGAGCGTGAGGAGGCCGATCCAGGCGTTCGGTTCGCTGAGCCATTCCATGGAAACGATGGGGAGTGATTGGTGGGCGTCCCAGCAGGTGATGGCCGCAGGCGGGACGGCGCGAAGCTAATCAGAAACCGGGCCGATCATTTGTCAGGGCGTCCGCCAGGGGGGACGCCGAATCGTCGGTTAAACGTGCGGGGGTGGACACCCGTTTCGACGGTGACTTGGATCACTATCGTAACTCGTTGCAGTATAACGTCTTGCGTATAGCTCACTCGATGCCACGTCAGGCACTGCCCATGCTTTACCTCTATCCCGTAACCGATTGCATCGCGGCCAGGCCGCGGGGGAGGGGTGAAAAGATGAGCATTGCCAGAATCGCTCTGGGTGTGGTGGCGGCGGCGGCCTTCGCGGTGCCGGTGGAAGCACAGATCTGGTCGAAGGTGCCGCAGGGACGGACCTCGCCGAGCGGCGACGTCGTGCTGCGCCGCGCCGAGCAGGTGCACGACGGCGTGCGCTGCGAATTGATCGAGGTGAATCGCAACGGCCGCCGACAGGTGGAGCGCCTCTGCGACTACAACCGCAATGGCGTGTTCGGCGATCGTGACGACCGCCGGGTCGAGGCGGAGCGCCGGGATCGCGGCGACGGTGTGTACGCAGGCAACCGGGGTGGCCAGAACCGCGGCCAGGCGCGTGCAGCGGAAGTCCGCGCACGCAACGAGGCCCGGAAGCGCGACCAGGCGTATGAGAAGCGCCAGCGCGACATCCTCAAGGAGCGCCAGAAGCGCGAGCAGGAGATGCTGAAGGAGCGCCAGAAGCGCGAGCGCGAGCGCGCGCGGCGGGGCTGGTAATCGCAGCTATCGGCTATCGGCTATCGGCTATCAGCTTGTTCGGATATGCGCCGGGCCGCGTCGAGGGGCGGCGCTTCCGTATTTTGCGAGTCACGGC
>JACDHQ010000617.1 GCA_013820975.1 Gemmatimonadaceae bacterium | reverse complement strand
GATGAGGCCCTCACCCGGCGGCATCCCCCGGCATCGGTGCTCGCCTACCAGTTCCTCGTCGGGGTGTATGGAGGCTACTTCGGGGCGGGAGTCGGCATCCTGATGCTGGCGGCGCTCGGACTGATGGGGCTCACCAACATCCACCGCATGAACGGCCTGAAGAACTGGGGGGGACTGTGCATGAATGCGACGGCCGCCCTGCTCTTTGGGCTGTCGAGCCTCGTGAGCTGGCCGGTGGCAGGCGCGATGGCCGTTGGGGCGATCGTCGGCGGGTACGGCGGCGCGCGCGGCGCCCAGCGCGTCCCGCAGGTGGCGGTGCGCCGCGCGGTTGTGGTGATCGGCGCGGCGTCGGGGCTCTGGCTGCTCCTGCGCTAGGAGCCGTTCGGCCAGGCCAGGCCGGCGAGCTCCATGATCGCGCTCCACTCCCCTTCCGTCACCGGCTGAACCGAGAGCCGGCTTCCCTTCTTCAGGAGCTCCATTCCGTCGAGCTCCGGCACCTTGCGCAACCTGTCGAGCGTGAGCGGCTCGGCGAGCGGCTTCACGCCGCGAACGTCCACCTGCATCCAGGTCGGCGCGTCCTTGCTCGCCTTCGGGTCGAAGTACTCGCTCTTCGTGTCGAACTGCGTCGGGTCGGGATACGCGGCGCGGGCCACCTCGGCGATGCCGGCGATCGCCGGCGGCGGCGCGCTGGAGTGGTAGAAGAGCACGCCGTCGCCCACGCGCATGTCGTCACGCATGAAGTTTCGCGCCTGGTAATTCCGCACGCCGTCCCAGCCGGTGGTGCGCTTGGGCGCGCGCATGAGGTCCGCGAACGAGAAGCAGTCGGGCTCGGATTTGACGAGCCAGTAGCGGATCTTCGATGCGTTGCGGGCAGGCATGAGGGGAATTCTAAACTGTCGGTGAGCGGGGAGAGAGGATCGCGCTGCCGCAGGACTGCAAGGTCGAGTGTGCTCGAGCGGGAGAGAGGGTCCCGCTACCGTGGAACTGCATGGTCGAGTGTGCTCGAGCGGGAGAAAGGATCGCGCTACCGTGGAACTGCATGGTCGAGTGTGCTCGAGCGGGAGAAAGGATCGCGCTACCGTAGAACTGCAAGGTCGAGTGGTTGAGGACGGGGGAGCTCCGACTCGCGACCGTACACCGCCACCCGACATTGCTGTGCTACGGCCGAGCCCCGGCACTCGACGCCGCACCGCCACCCGACATTGCTGTGCTACGGCCGAGCCCCGGCACTCACCCCTCGCCCCGACAGCCGGTATCTTCATCCCATGTCCGCCCTCCTCACCACCCTCGACCTGACGGTCGTCGCGGCCCGCCTCGCGGCGCTGTCGCTCGCCGTCGTCGCGCTTGCCGCGGCGGTGCTGGACCAGGCCGTCCGGACGCGGCGGATCAACCCGTTCTCGCGCCTTGGTCGCATCTCTCGCCAGGTCGTGGACCCGATGCTCGCGCCGTTCGAGAAGCGCCTGCTCCTCCGCGGCCGCTCGGCCGATGCCGCTGCGTGGTGGATGCTCGCGGCCATCGTCGTCGGCGGACTGCTCGTCATCGCGACGCTCGACTTCATCCGCGACGAGGTGGCCCGCACCGCGATCGCCGCCAACGCCGGTCCGCGCGGGATCCTCGTCGTCGTGGTGAGCTGGACCTTCTCCCTCCTCCAGATCGCGCTGCTGGTGCGGGTGTTCTCGTCGTGGTTCCGGCTCAACCCCTTCTCGAAGGGGCTGCGCCTGGTCTACGGCATGACCGAGTGGATGCTGCGGCCGCTACGGCAGCTGATTCCGCCGATTGGCGGGCTGATCGACCTGTCGCCCCTGATCGCGTACTTCGCCCTGGGGCTCCTCGAGGGGATCGTCCTGCGAGCAATCTGACGACGGTTGGAGTCGGGAGTCGGGGGTCGGGCGTCGGGGTCGGGCGTCGGGGTCTGGTTCGAGGGGCGGTTCTCTGTGACGCGGGACACAGGCAGCCGCGGATCTTTGGAGACGTCTGGCGGTGCTCGTGCTCATGGTATAGAATCGAAGTCGATGGCCACGATACTCCTCGCCGGCGAAGATGCCGCGCTGCTCGAAGGGTTGGCGCAATCGTTCGCGACCCTCGGACACAGCTCCACCGTCGTCCGCACGCTTTCCGAAGCGCGCGACGCCTCGCGACGGCTCATGCCGCTCGTTTCGGTCGTGGACCGCACCCTGCTCGGCAACGAGCATACGCTGGGTCTCTCGGCGGCCGCGGGGGGTGCGACCCTCCTCTTCGGGCACGGTGAAACGGCGCCGGGACTGCTGCCGGCCCAGGT
>JACDHQ010000616.1 GCA_013820975.1 Gemmatimonadaceae bacterium | reverse complement strand
GTGCTGCGCTGGGAGTACCGCCCCGGCTCCACCCTCTTCTTCGTGTGGCAGCAGCGCCGCTCGTACCAGGACCTGGAGGCGAACACCTTCCGTCCGGGCAGAGAAGCGCGCGACCTGCTCACCGACCAGCCGGCCAACGTGTTCATCATCAAGGCGAACTACTGGCTGTCGCTGTAAACGGCAACGACGAGCCGGTGGTGGGGAACCTGGTGGCGCAGGCGGTGAAGCGGAATCATTCCGCTCGGCACCGGCTCTGGAACGCTCAGAAGAACAAAGACTTAGCCGCCTCAGTGCGGAGTCGGGGTTCCTCTTGGGGCGCGGCCAGAATTCGCGCTGCTCATTGACGGGGCGGGACATCCGCGCTTATCGTCCGCGATCTTCATCACCCAGGATGCTGTCGTGACCGCCCTCACCAGTGACACCTCACTTCGCCCAACGCAGCCGGCGCTCGAGCGCGAGCCGGGGCGAAGCGCGCGCGCAGGCGCCGGGTTCGGGTGCAGGCCGCACGCCGATGTGCGCGCCGCAAAAAATCGCGGCGGTGGCCTCGAAGGATGGCCCGCGAACATGGGTGGTGGCAGGAAGACGGCCGCGTAGGCGGCATCCCTGCCCAGAGCGGACGAGGACTACTCGCCGCCCCACCTGTGCCAAGTGCCAGGTGGGGCGGTTCTCATTTCTGCCGAGCAGCACAACACGAAGCTCGACGAATTTCATCGGGCGTCACGCCAGGGACCACATGCTGCTGACCATCAGTACGACGCACGCGCCCGCGACCGATCTGGGCTACCTGCTGCACAAGAACCCCGACCGCCCGCAGAGCGTCGAGCTGTCATTCGGGCGCGCACACGTGTTCTACCCCGAAGCATCGGCCGATCGCTGCACCGCGGTGCTCGCTGTCGACGTCGACCCGGTGGGGCTCGTACGTGGGCGCAGGGGCCCGGCGGGCGACGGCGGGCTGCTCGCGCAGTACGTCAACGACCGCCCGTACGTCGCGTCGTCTTTCCTGAGCGTCGCCATCGCCCAGGAGTACCGGTCGGCGATGGCCGGGCAGTCGAAGGACCGCCCCGAACTCGCCGCGGCCGCCATCCCGCTCGAAGCGCGTGTCGCCGTCGTTCCGTCGCGTGGCGGGGAGGCGCTGCTGCGCCGGCTGTTCGAGCCCCTGGGCTGGATGGTCGGCGTCCAGCCGCACGCGCTGAGTGACGCGATGCCCGAGTGGGGCGAGAGTCGCTACTACACGCTCGCGCTCACCGGGACGAAGCGACTCGCCGAGCTGCTCGCGCACCTGTACGTGCTCGTGCCGGTGCTCGACGACGAGAAACACTACTGGGTCGGTGACGACGAGGTGGAGAAGTTGCTGCGCCATGGCGAGGGGTGGCTCGCTTCGCACCCTGAGCGAGAGCTGATCACGCGGCGCTACCTCAAGCACCGGCACTCGCTGGTGCGCGACGCCGTCGCGCGGCTTGTGACGGAGGAGGACGCGGCGGAGGCGGGGACAGAGGCGGGACCTGCCGCGAAGGACCCCGAGGAAGGCGCCCTCGAGCGGCCGCTCTCGCTCAACGAGCAGCGGCTGGCGACGGTGCTCGGCGCACTGCGCGGCAGTGGGGCGACGAGCGTGGTGGACCTCGGCTGCGGTGAGGGGCGGCTGCTGCGCATGCTGCTCGACGACCGGCAGTTCGCGCGCATCGTCGGGATGGACGTGTCGTACCGGACGCTCGAGATGGCGTCGGACCGCCTGAAGCTGGACCGGATGCCCGCGCGGCAACGCGAGCGTCTGACGCTGCTGCACGGCTCCCTGATGTACCGTGATGCGCGGCTCGCCGGCTTCGACGCGGCGAGCGTGGTGGAGGTGATCGAGCATCTCGACCCGCCGCGGCTCGCGGCGTTCGAGCGCGTGGTGTTCGAGTTCGCGCGACCGGGAACGGTGGTCGTCACGACGCCGAACGCCGAGTACAACGTTCGCTGGCCGACGCTGCCGGCCGGGAAGTTCCGGCACCGCGACCACCGCTTCGAGTGGACGCGGGCGGAGTTCCAGGGGTGGGCTGCGCGCGTGGCCGAGCGGTCTGGCTACGCGGTGCGCTTCGGCCCCGTCGGGCCGATGGACGAGGAAGTCGGCTCACCGACGCAGATGGGGATCTTCACGAGGACCTGGGCGGACGTGAACCCGAGCACCACATGAACCTGACCATCCCCGAGCTGTCCCTCGTCGTCCTGGTCGGCCCCTCCGGGACCGGCAAGTCGACGTTCGCGCGCACCCACTTCGCGCCCTACGAGACGCTGTCGT
>JACDHQ010000089.1 GCA_013820975.1 Gemmatimonadaceae bacterium | reverse complement strand
GGCCACTGCTGCCTTGAGGGCAAAGACGGCAAGCAGCATCAGCGCCGCCATCTGCACCGGTGCAACGTCGCCCGCCGGCAGCACCGCCACGCGCCGCGCGATCTCCGCCAGGTTGAGCGTGCCCAGCATGCCGTACATGACACCGGCGGCGGCCAGGAAGAGGGTCGAGCCCACGAGGTTGAGCACCACGTAGTGCACCCCCCACCGAACGCGGGGCTGGGTCGCGCCATGGACCAGCAGGCAGTAGGACGCGATGAGCAGCACCTCGAAGAACACGAACAGCGTAAAGAGGTCGCCCGTGAGGAAGGCGCCGTTCAGGCCGGCGAGCTGCAGCTGGAACAGCGTGTGAAAGTATGCACCGTCGCGATCTTCGCCGCGGATCGCATGGGCGAGCGATCCGAGCGCGAGCACCGCCGTGAGCAGGAGCATGAGCGCAGCAAGCCGGTCGCCGACGAACACGATCCCGTACGGGATGGGCCAGTCACCGAACCGATGCACCAGTACCGCGCCTGTCGAGGCCGTGCGCATGACGGCCGTGGCAACGGCCAGCTGCACCAGCACGCTCAGCACGCTGATGACGCGGGTGAGCTTGAGCCGGTCGCCCAGCGGAACCAGCGCCAGCGCCACGGCCAGGGGCACCAGCACCGGTGCCACGAGCCATGCGCTTCCGATGGGAGTCATCACGTGCCCTCCCGGCTGTCGTCGCCGTCTGCCACCATGTCCTGCAGGCCATCCACGTGATCGGTCCCCGACTCGACCCGCGCACGAATCGCGAGCACCGCAGTGAATGCGGTCATGCCGAATCCGATCACGATCGCCGTGAGCACGAGCGCCTGCGGAACGGGGTCGGCGTGTCCGCCCTCACCGCCGACGAGCACCGGCGGACGGGTCCCCGAGACGCGGCCCATGGCGAGCACGAGCAGGTTTGCCGCGTATCCCAGGAGCATGATGCCGAGTACCACGGGGAAGGTCCGGGAGCGCAGCACCAGCCACACGCCGCAGGCCGCGAGCACACCCACGGTGCCGGCAAGGAGCAGCGACATCATCGATCCACCGCCCGGACATCCGGCGCGACTTCATCAGCGGGCACTTCCGCCGCCGGGGTCGCAGCTCCGATGTCCCGCATGCGGCCGATGAGACCCAGGCGCTCGAGCATCAGCAGCACCGCGCCGAACACCGCGAGTGCAACGCCGAGGTCGAACAGGAACGTACTGCCCGCGCCCACAGCACCGATCGCGGGGATGTGGGCGTAATCGTAGAAGGACGTCAGGAAGGGACGATCGAACAGCAGTGCGCCGGCACCGGTCGCCGCGGCAAGCAGCACCCCGGTCGCGAGCCAGCGGCGCGCATCGATCCTGAGGCGTTCCGTCGTCCACTCGATACCGCTGGTGAGGTACTGCGAGGCGAGTGCGACCGCCGCGAGCAATCCGGCCACGAACCCGCCGCCCGGCAGGTCGTGCCCGCGCAGGAAGAGGAATGCGGAGAGCATGAGGGCGAACGGAAGGAATGGCCGCGTGAGCGCGGCCAGCACGGGTGGGTGTGCATCCGGCGCGTGGGGGCGCTCCGGCGCATCACCGGCGGGCTTCATGCGCTCGAGCAGCACGGCGGCACCGATTGCAGCGCACGCGAGCACCGTGATCTCGCCCAGCGTGTCGAACCCGCGGAAGTCCACCAGGATGACGTTGACGACGTTCGTTCCGCCTCCCTTCGGCTTGCTCTCGCGCAGGTAGTACGCCGCGAGCTCGCTGACCGGACCGCCGCCATGCACCGGCCGACGCAGCACGGCCCAGGTGAGCGCCGCGGCGCCGGCGCCGATTCCGCCGGCCAGCACGAGGTCTCGCGCCGCCACCAGCCGTTGCCATGCGCGCTGTCCGTGGCGCTGCTCCGCGCCGGGCGTGCGCTGCGGCAGGTGGTGAAGCGCGAGGAGCAGCACGAGGATCGTCACCACCTCGACGAGCAGCTGCGTGAGGGCGAGGTCGGGGGCGGAGAGGCGCACGAACGCCAGCGCCACGAACAGGCCCACGACGCTGGCGGCGACGAGTGCGCGCAGCGGATGCGCGTGCCACCGCGCGGCCGCGACGGCGGCCGTGGCGAGCAGCGCCCAGATGACGATGCTCGCCGCGTCGGCACCGGGGCCGGTGACGGGACTCACCGGGGCGCCACCGCGCGTCGCAAGCACGAGTGCGCCCATCGCGAGCGTCACGGCGAGGAGCACGGCCGTCGAGCGCGACAGCGACCCGGTCTCGAGTGTCGCGGTGAAGCGCGCCGCGCGCCGCTCCATGGACTTGACGGATCGCGCGAAGAGTATGGTGGTGGAAAACCCCGGGACATGCCGGTCGTGCATCCGGTACAGCCGCTCGCGGTGGCGGTACATCACGATGCCGCCCGCGAGAGCCACGAGCGTCATCATCAGCGGCAGGTTGAACCCGTGCCAGATCGCAAGGCTCACATATGGCGCCGGCGCCTGCAGCGCATCGCGCGTGGCGGCGATGAGGGCCGGCCCGACGGTGAGTGACGGGATGGTGCCCACGATGACGCAGAGCGCGACCAGCAGCTCGATGGGCACGCGCATGAACCGCGGCGGCTCGTGCGCGGTGGCAGGCATCAGCGCACCGTTGAAGAACACCATCACGAACCGCGCGGAATACGCCACGCTCATGACGCCATACAGGAGCGCCGCCGCGGGGCCGATCCAGCGCAGCCCTCCGGGGCCCGGGGCCTCGAGCGACTCCGCGAAGAACATCTCCTTGCTCAGGAATCCGTTGAGCAGGGGTACGCCGGCCATCGCCCCTGCCGCGACCACCGCCAGGGTCGCCGTCCACGGCATCGCGCGCGCGAGCCCGTTGAGCCGGCGCATGTCGCGCGTGCCGGCTTCGTGGTCCACGATGCCTGCGGCCATGAACAGGCTCGCCTTGAACGTCGCGTGATTCACGATGTGGAACACGGCGGCCATCACCGCCGTCCCGGTCCCGAACCCGAGCAGCATCGTGATCAGGCCGAGATGGCTGATCGTGGAGTACGCCAGCAGCCCCTTGAGGTCGTGCTGCCAGAGCGCCGCATAGGCACCGAACAGGAGGGTCAGCATCCCCGCTCCTCCCACGGCGATCACCCATGCATCGGTACCCGCAAGCGCGGGATGCAGGCGCGCCAGCAGGAACACGCCGGCCTTCACCATCGTCGCGGAGTGCAGGTATGCGCTCGCGGGCGTGGGGGCGGCCATCGCCGCCGGCAGCCAGAAGTGGAAGGGCCACTGCGCACTCTTGGTGAACGCGCCCAGCAGGACGAGCGTGAGGGCAGGCAGGTAGAGCGGCGACTCCCGGATGCGCTCGCCCGCGCCGAGCACCACGTCGAGGTCGAAGCCGCCAGCGGCCTGCCCGAGCAGCAGCACCCCGCCAAGCAGGGCCAGGCCGCCTCCACCCGTGACGGCGAAGGCCGTCCGCGCACCGATCCGCGCCGACACCTCGCCCCGGGCCCAGTAGGCGATGAGGAAGAACGATGAGACACTCGTCAGCTCCCAGAACACGACCAGCAGGAGCAGGTTGCCGCTCGACACGATACCGAGCATCGACGCCATGAACGCGAGCAGCAGCGCATAGAAGCGCCCCAGCCCGTCCGAGGCGGGGAGGTAGTAGTAGGCGTACAGGACCACCAGCAGCCCCACCCCGGCCACGAGCATGCCGAACAGCCACCCGAGGGCATCCAGGCGGAGTGCCATGTCGAGCCCGAGCGCCGGGACCCACGCTGCCCGGAGCCGGAGCACCTCCCCATCGAGGATGCCCGGCGCTGCCGCGACGAGCGCGACGAGCACGGCCAGCGCGGGAGCGCCGGCAGCCAGCGCTGCCGCTCCGCGCCCCCATCGCGCAGCGATGAGGACGCCCACGGCACCGAGCAGCGGCGCGAGCAGGAGGATGAGGAGAGTGAGCATGTGCAAGGACAGGGGCCGCCGGCCGTTGCCGGATGCCGATGCGCGTCGCTGTCGTGGCGACACCGTTGCGAGTCGAGTATAATCGCCGGATGCGACCCTACGTGCTACTGGAAACGAACTGGAAGGCGGTGAAGCAGGCGAACTACGAACTCGCCGTGCTGCCCTGGGGGGCCACGGAGGCGCACAACTACCACCTGCCATACGGAACGGACGTCATCGAGGCGGAGCGCATTGCCATCGAGTGCGCGCGCCTCGCCACGGCACGCGGCGCGCGGGTCGTGGTGCTCCCCACGATCCCCTTTGGCGTGCAGACGGGCCAGCTCGACATCGAGCTGTGCATCAACATGAATCCGTCGACCCAGGCAGCGGTGCTTGCGGACGTGGTGCACTCGCTGGAGGTGCAGGGCATCCACAAGCTGATGATCATCAACAGCCACGGGGGCAACGACTTCAGGCAGATGATCCGCGAGCTGCAGCCGCAGACCGACGTCTTCCTGTGCTCGGCCAACTGGTGGCAGGTCGGCGAGGCGCGCGACTACTTCACCGACCTCGGCGACCATGCCGGAGAACTGGAAACGAGCGTCATGCTTGCCCTCGCACCGGAGCTCGTGCTGCCGCTGGGCGAGGCCGGCGTCGGCGCCGAGCGGAAGTCGGTGGTGCGCGGCCTGCGGGAACGGTGGGTATGGGCGCCACGCCCGTGGACCCAGGTGAGCGCCGATACCGGGATCGGGAACCCGGCCCGGGCGACGGCGGAGAAAGGGCGCGCGTACCTGGACGAAGTGGTCGAACGGCTGTCGAGCTTCATGGTGGACATCGCATCGGCGGATGTGACTGCCATGTACGATGAGGACGGGTCGTGAGGACCAGGAAGCGGCGGCACAGGGCGCGCATCATGGGCTCCCCGGCGCGCCCATCCCTTGCAGGGTAGCCCGTAGCCGATCGGCGGCTCAGGATCACCCCGAACCCCTACCCAGCCCGCATGCCCAGAGCTCGTCACGCCATCGTCGCCGCCCTGCTCGTCGGCGCGTGCACGTCCACGCCCGTCGTCGTTGCCACGCCAGAGCCTGCACCGGCAGTCGTTGCTCAGCCGGTGGCCGCGGTTCCTACCCCTGCGGCCTCCCAGATCTACACCCTCGACCCGGCCGCGCCGCTGACCGCCGCGCAGCAGCGGTGGATCGACAGCACGATCGCGACCCTGTCGACGCGAGAGCGCGTGGGGCAGATGGTCTGGCGCTGGGTGCTCGGGGACTATGCGAGCACGGGTGACTCGAGCCTCGCGCTGGCGCTGTCCGAGATCCGCGACCTCGGCATCGGCGGGGTGACGATGTCGCTCGGATCGCCGATCGAGACGGCTGCCAAGATCAACACCATGCAGCGCGCGTCGCGGGTGCCGCTGATCGTGTCGAGCGACCTCGAGCCCGGGCTCGGACGGCTCGAGGGAGGGGTCTTTTCGCACTACCTCACGATCGCGGGTGGCGCCACCGTCTTTCCGCAGGCGATGGCGATCGGGGCGACCGGGCGCGAGCAGGATGCATATGACGTCGGCCGGATCATCGGCACCGAGGCCCGGGCCGTCGGCATCCAGATCAACTTCGCGCCGACCGTCGACGTGAACAACAATCCGTCGAACCCGGTGATCAACGTCCGGTCGTTCGGCGAGGATCCGGCCCAGGTCGCACGCTTGGCCGCGGCGTTCGTGCGCGGCTCGCTGGCCGGCGGCGCCATCGCGACGGCCAAGCACTTTCCCGGGCATGGCGACACCGACGTCGACTCGCACGTCGGGCTGCCGATCGTCGGGTCGACCCGCGCGCAGCTCGACACGGTGGAGCTCGTACCGTTCCGTGCGGCGATCGCTGCCGGCGCGCAGATGGTGATGACGGCACACCTCGCGCTGCCGGCCGTGCTCGACTCCTCGACGCCCGCCACGCTGTCGCCGGCGATCATGACCAGCCTGCTGCGCGATACCCTCGGCTTCCGCGGCACGACGATCACCGACGCACTGACGATGGAAGGCGTCGGCAAGGGCTACTCGCAGGAGGAGAGCGCCGTGCTCGCCGTGAAGGCGGGCGTGGACGTGCTGCTGATGCCACGCGATGCGCGGCGCGCGATCAATGCGGTCGTCGAGGCAGTGGATCGCGGCGAGATCCCGGCCGCGGTGATCGAGCGGTCGGTGCGCCGCATCCTGGAACTCAAGGTTCGCACGGGCGTCGCCTTCGCGCCGATCACGGACCTGGAGCGCCTGCGCACGATCGTCGGCGCCCCGGAACATCGCGCGCTCGCCAACCAGATCGCCGAGCGTGCGATCACGCTGCTCCGGGACAACGGCAACCTCGTGCCGGTGCGCACCGGCCGCGTCGTCCTCGTGCAGTACATGCCCGAGACGGAGCTCAAGGCGGGACGCCGCTTCCAGGCCGAAGTGCAGGCGGCGGTGCGTGGCGCGCGCGTCTTCAAGATCACGCCACGCTCCGGCGCCGCGGAGCTCGACTCCATCGCCCGCATCCTGCGCGGCGCCGACCGCGTGATCCTCGCCGCGCACGTCCGGCGCGTCGAAGGGGAGGGGCGCAACGCAATTCCCGCCAACATCGCCACGTGGATGAACGGCATCGCGGCGCGGGAGCGCACCATCTTCGTCGCCCTCGGCAACCCGTACCTCATCCGGCAGGTGCCCCGCGTGGGGACGTACGTCATGTCGTACGGCGTCGGGGATGCACTCGAGCGTGCGGCAGCGCGTGCGGTGATGGGCCAGGGTCCAATCACCGGCCGGACGCCGGTGTCGCTGCCGGGAGTCTTCGCGCGTGGCGCCGGCCTGACGCGCTGACATGGCGTCTCGGAAGGCGTACGACAAGTCGTACTTCGATCGCTGGTACCGCAATGCCCGCACGCGCGTCGTCGAGCGCGACGACGTGACACGCAAGGCGCTGTTTGCCGTGGGGGCTGCCGAGTACATGCTCGGTCGCCCGGTGGAGAGCGTGCTCGACGTCGGCTGCGGTGAGGGCGCCTGGCAGCCGGTGCTCTCCCGCCTCCGTCCGAAGGCGTCGTATCTGGGCATCGATCCGAGCGAGTATGCGGTCCGCCGGTTCGGGCGCCAGCGCAACCTGCGGGTCGGGACGTTCGATGCGCTCGACGAGACGGAGATCGAAGGCCCCTACGACCTGGTTGTCTGTGTCGGGGTCGTGAACTACCTCACCCCGCGCGAGCTTGCGGCCGGCCTGCAGACGATTGCCGCGGTGACGGCCGGCCTCGCGTTCATCGAAGCATATGCGTCGGGCGACGAGATCGTCGGCGACACGGTGGAGTGGCGGTGGCGCAAGCCCGCGTGGTGGCGGGAGCAGTTTCGCACGGCCGGCCTGACCGCGGTCGGCATGCACTGCTACGTGCCGGCGGGGATTCGCGAGAACACGGTCGCGCTGGAGCGCGCGGAGTAAGCGCTGCATGGCCGGCCGCGTGTTCGGCTCACCCATCTCGGCCGCGTGTGCTACGGAGAATGCTGATCGTGTGCGAAAAGGCGCTGCACCCCGACGATCTCCGATTGCACTCCCCCGGCAGCCGTCGTGATACCCACGATGGCGGCGGCGAGGGG
>JACDHQ010000615.1 GCA_013820975.1 Gemmatimonadaceae bacterium | reverse complement strand
TCGTCGGCCGGCAAATCTAATTGTCGTTGATCAGCCGCTTCTTCACCGAAGACGAGGCGAGTGCGGGAAGCGCGCCAGTGCTGGTCGTCTCGGAGCGGATCTGGCGCGATCAGCTTGGTGGGCGCGGCGACATCGCGGGGATGAGCGTCACGGTCAACGGACACCCGTTCACCGTCATCGGCGTCGCGCCCGGCGGGTTCAGAGGCGTCTACACGGGCATGACCGTCGATGCGTGGGTTCCGGTGACGATGCAACCGCAGCTCAGACCGCGGTCGAGCCTGGAAGGCGGATCGTGGACCTGGATGTTCGGGCGATTGAGGCCGGGCGTGCCGGCGGAGCGCGCCCAGGCCGAGCTGTCGGTGCTCGTCGCGGCGCGCGGCGAGTCGGAAGGACGGTCAGGGCCTGACGCGTTCGTGAGCATGCGCGTCGAGCCGCTGACCGGGCTCCCCGGCGGCGAGGGGCGTGTACTGCTCGGCTTCATGGCTCTGCTGCTCGGCGCCTCGGGACTCGTGCTCCTCATCAGTGGCGTGAACGTGGCGTCGATGCTCGCGGCGCGCTATCTCGCACGGATGCGCGAGATGGCCGTCCGCGCTGCGCTCGGCGCGGGCCGGACACGGCTCGTCCGGCACCTGCTGACGGAGGTCGCGATCCTCTTCATACTCGGCGCGGTGTGCGGCTACGGACTCGCCGTGCTCGCCACGACCGCCCTCGAACAGTTGCCGCTCCCCGAGCACATACCCGTCGGACTCGAGCTGTCGCCCGACATCCGCGTGTTCGTGGTCGGCCTCGTCGTCTCGCTCGGGTCGGGCCTGCTCTTTGGCCTCGGGCCGGTGCTGTCGGCGGCGCGGCGCGACATCACGTCACGGCTGCGCGAGCAGTCGCCCGGCGCCGGCACACGGCGCGGATGGACGACTCGTGTGCTCGTCGCGGCCCAGCTGGCCTGCTCGTTCGTCCTGCTCGTGACGGCCTCGCTCTTCCTGAGCGCGCTCGACGCCGGCAGCCGCGTAGACGTCGGCTTCAATCGCGATCACGTCGCGATCCTCTGGCTCGAGCCCGAGTCATGGGGCTACGACGAGCCTGCGGCACGGCGCTTCTACGATCAGCTCGACGCGCGCGTCCGGGCCCTCTCCGGCGTGGAGGCTGTCGCCGCCGCCGGTCGCGTGCCGCTGATGATGAGCGGGTCGGTCGACCGGGTCGCGGCGGACGTCGGCGCCGAGATATCGATACACTCCGCCGTCGTCGGCCCCGAGTACTTCGACGTCCTCGAGCTGCCGATCCTCCGCGGGCGTCCTTTCTGGCACACGGACGGCCAGCACGGAACGCTGGTGGCGATTGTCAACGAGGCGATGGCCGAACGTCTCTGGCCCGGCGGCGACGCGCTCGGCAGGACGTTCCGCTATCGCGGCGGGCTTCGCACGATCGTCGGCGTGGCGCGCGACGCGAAGTACGCGTCCCTTGGCGAGGAGCTGCCGGCTTTCGCGTACTTGCCCATCGCGCAGGCGTGGCAGCCGACGCAGGCACTGATGGTCCGCACGACGCCAGGAGTCGACCCGCGTCGCGAGCTCCAGCAGGCCGTCCTGGCGCTCGATGGGCGCCTGCCGCCGCCGCGCGTGACGACGCTGGCGCGGGCGACCGGCATCGCGCTTCTGCCGCAGCGGGCGGCTGCGGTGGTGACCGGGGCGCTCGGGGGGGCCGGGCTGATCCTGACGGTCGTGGGGTTGTATGGTGTGATGGCCTTTTCGGCGGGGCGGCGCACACGGGAGATCGGCATTCGCCTTGCGCTCGGGGCCAGCCGCTCGTCGGTGCTGGCGATGATCGCCGGCGAAGGCGTCCGGCTCGCAGCGCTGGGCCTCGCGGCGGGGCTCCTGATGGCCGCCGGCGCGACCCGGCTGCTCGCGCCGTGGCTCTTCGACGTGAGCCCGCTCGACCTCGGCACGTTCACGCGGATGTCGGCGCTGCTGCTCCTGTCGGCATTGGCCGCCAGCTACGTGCCGGCGCGCCGCGCGGCCGGCGCCGACCCGTTGTCGTCGCTCAGGGTCGAGTAGCGTTCTTCACGGTGCCCGGCCGATTCGGCTGCGGCCAGGTCGCGGCGACACGTCACAGGACCGAGGATCTGAAGGACCGAATGGTTAGGAGTGGATTGACGACGTCCGGTGCGAATCCTATACTCCGCAAGCGCAGCCGTACCGGCTCACCTTAACCGGAGATGCACCATAAGACGCACGCCGATGATCGTCTGCCTCGCGGCAGCCCTGACGACGATAGCGGCCATCACGATCCAC
>JACDHQ010000614.1 GCA_013820975.1 Gemmatimonadaceae bacterium | reverse complement strand
CTCACCAGCACCTCGTCCGCCTTGAAGTCGGTCGGCTTCACGACGACGCGCGCGCCATTGGAGAGCGTCCAGGTGGTCGTGCCGAGCAGGCGGTCGCGCACGGTTGCAACGATGCGGCCGGGGACCGGAAGCGTGGGAATGAGTGGATCGTCGGACACGACGTCTTCATACGCCACGACGGTCTCCGACCCTCCGCGCGCGATCGCCTGGCGAAGTGACGCCGCATCCGGCGCGGCCACCACTGCCTTTTCCGGTACGCTCGCGAGGACGACACGCCCCCGGTTGGTGATCCACTCGCGCGCGAGCACATTCACCTCGCCGACGGCGATCCCGGGAAGCAACATGCGGACGAGCTCGTACTCGGCGGCGACGCCAGGCGCCGGAGCTCCGTTCAGGAAGTGGCCCACATACTCGGCCGCCAGCGCGTCGGATTCCTGCTGGTCGCGTTCCGCATACGCCTGCTCGTACGCCCGCAGGACGTCAGCCTTCACGCGATCGAGCTCGCCACTGGTGAACCCGTGCTGCTCGACACGTGCCGCCTCGGCCATCACCGCCTCGAGGGCGCGCGGCACGCCGCCTTCGCGGGCAACGGCGCCCAGTGCGTAGAACTCGCTCGAGCGGACGTAGCGTCCCTGCGCCGAGTAGGCGGCGACGAACGGCGCGTCGGGACGCTGCGTGATCTCGTGCATGCGGCGATTCAGCATGCCGTTGTAGAGCGTCTCGACGAGCTGCTGGCGATAGCCGGCGACGGTCGTGTCGGTGCGCAGCGGCTGCAGATGGTAGACGTTGACGATCGAGTTGGTCAGCTCGGGATCGCTCGCAACCTGCACGCGCGTGGTGTCACCGATCGGGACCGGGTAGACCGCACGCACCTGCGCCGCTGGAGGATTCCGCAGCGTGCCGAATCCGGTACGGATCCGCTGCTCCATCTCGCCGGGATCGAAGTCACCAACCGCGACGACCGCCATCAACCCGGGCCGGTACCACTCGCGATAAAAGTGGCGAAGCTGCGCGTGGTCGAATCGCTCGAGCGATTCGCGAGTGCCGATGGGAAGCCGAACCGCGTAGCGGGAGTCCGCAAAGAGCACCGGCATCTGCTTCGCGCGCAGCCGCTCGTCGGCCCCCTGGCCCAGCCGCCACTCCTCGATCACCACCCCCCGCTCGCGTTCCACCTCGAGGGAATCGAAGGCGATGCCGGCCGCCCAGTCCTCGAGCACCATGAAGGCGGTGTCCACCACCGCGCGGCGGCCGGTCGGCACGCGCAGCAGGTAGACGGTCTCGTCGAACGAGGTGTACGCGTTGACGTGGGCGCCGAACCGCATGCCGGACCGCTCGAGAACGTCCACAAGGGCCTGCTTCTCGAACCGCCGGGTGCCGTTGAACGCCATGTGCTCGACGAAGTGCGCGAGGCCGAGTTGCGCTTCCGTCTCGAGCACCGACCCGGCATTGACCACGAGGCGCAGCTCGGCCCGGTCGGCGGGACGCGCGTTCCGCCGGACGTAGTAGCGAAGCCCATTGTCGAGCGTGCCGGTGCGCACCGCGGGGTCGAGCGGCAATACGGCGGCGGGATCGGGGAGGTCCTTGCCCCCCCGGGGGACGGTCTCCTGGGCACCGACCGGAAACGCGGCGGGGAGCGTGGCGAGGAGCGCAACGACGAGGACGGCACGGCGGGGGAGGGGCATCGGTCCTTTCGGCGGAAGGTTGTCGCAATAGCTTGGCACGCATGACGAAACCGCGCATCATCCAGACCCCCGGGGCACCGACGCCGCGGGGACATTATTCCCAGGGCATCGTACACGGGGGCCTCGTCTACGTTGCAGGGCAGCTGCCCCTCGATCCGGTCTCGGGGGAGGTCGTCGGTGACTCGCCTCGCGAGCAGGCGGTCCGCACGCTGCGCAACACCGAGGCCGTGCTGGTGGCCGGGGGAAGTGGCCTCGACCGGGTGCTGTCGCTGACGATCTACATCACCGACGAGCGCCATTGGGGCGACGTCAACGACGCGGTGGCCGAGGTGTTCGGGGCATACCGGCCGGCGCGAGCGATCATCCCGATCCTGCCGCTCCGCGGCGGCGCGGTGCTGGAGGTTCAGGCGGTCGGGGCGGTGGTGTAACCACGCGAGTGGGGTGTCCGCGGTTTGCATCCATTCGCGTGACCGCCCCGCGCTGACTGGTGATTGTGCTCGCGACATCTTCGAGCCGATTTGCACATGTCGCCCGGAGCGGCGAGGGGTGCGCCACTCCGGCGGCTGGGCGGCTTACACGCGTCGAGCCAGTCGCGCCTGCGG
>JACDHQ010000613.1 GCA_013820975.1 Gemmatimonadaceae bacterium | reverse complement strand
ATTGGATACTGGTGGACGGCCTTGCCAGGACCGCTGGAACGGCGATATGGGTAGGTGGATTACGGATACAGACTGGCATGCCGCCCCCACGAAGGCACCGACGCTGTACTCCCCCGGCATCCGGCCTTTCAGCTGTTCCGGTGAAATACCGCCTCCTCGACGGCGATCCCGTCACGCAGGTGCTCGACGACGATTCGCTCGAGCAGCGCGGGGGTCACGCCGGCATACCAGACCCCCTCCGGGTAGACCACCACGATCGCCCCGCCGGCGCAGACGCCGAGGCAGGGCGTCTCGCCTCGCTTCACGCGCTGGGGGCCGAAGAGGAGCCCCTCGCGCTGCAGCAGCCGCGGCAGCAGGGCGTAGAGCGTTCGTCCGCGATGGTCGGGGGAGCAGAACCCACCGGTACACACGATGACATGGTGCCGGTAGGGTTCCATGAGCCCCGCCATCCGCTCGGGCGTGAGTCCGTCGCTCACTTCTTGTTGTCGCCCGGGGGGGCGCGGTGCCGGAGGATGCCCACCGGCTGGCCGCCCATGATGTGCTCGATCACGATCCGCCGGGCATTCCGTGGCGTGACGCCGGCGTACCATACATCGGCGGGATAGACGACCACCATGGGGCCGTGGCCGCACTGATTCATGCAGCCGGCCTGGTTCACCCGGCAGCTTCCCTTCAGCCCCGCGTCCTTGACCGCCTGCTTGAGCTCCTTGTACACCTGATCCCCGCCCTCGCGCGAGCAGGTCTTCCCCATGTTGCAGACGAAGATGTGGTGTTTGTACTGACCCATTTGAAAGCGGTTGGAGACGGGGGACGGGGGTCGGGACTGAGAACCGCCAACGGCAAACCGCCAACGGCAAACCGCCAATGGCAAACCGCCAACGGCAAACCGCCAATGGCAAACCGCCAACGGCGAACGGCAGCGCTCCTCGATAACTTTAACGGCATGAGCACACTCGACCCCACCATCGCCGACCGCGGGTACGCTCGCCCCGACGTGCTCGTCTCGACCGACTGGCTCGCCGGACACCTCGAGGACCCCACGCTCCGGATCCTCGAGAGCAACGAGGACATCCTCCTCTACGACATGGGGCACATCCCGGGCGCGCAGAAGATCGACTGGCATGCGGACCTCAACGACCCGGTCCAGCGCGACTACGTCGGCCGCGAGCCGTTCCAGGAACTGCTCCGTTCCCGCGGCATCGACGCGTCCACCACCGTCGTGTTCTACGGCGACAAGAACAACTGGTGGGCCACGTACGCCTTCTGGGTCTTCCAGCTGTTCGGCTTCACCAACACGAAGATCCTCGATGGCGGCCGCATGAAGTGGGAGGCCGAAGGGCGGCCGATGGTGGAGGAGGTCCAGCGGTTTCCGCGCACGGAGTACGTCGCCCCGGAGCGGTCGGATGCTCCCGTGCGTGCGTTCATGGACGACGTGCGCGCGCACCTCACGAAGCAGGGGCGGCTCATCGACGTGCGCTCACCCGACGAGTTCTCGGGCGCCAGGCTGCACATGCCCGACTACCCGCAGGAAGGGGCGATGCGCGGCGGGCACATTCCCGGGGCGAGGAGCGTCCCATGGGCGCGCGCCGCAAATGCCGATGGCACCTTCCGCAGCGCCGATGAACTCCGCGCCATCTACGAAGGCGAGGCGGGACTCACGCCGGGGGATGAGGTCATCGCGTACTGCCGCATCGGCGAACGCTCCTCGCATTCATGGTTCGTGCTCACGTACCTGCTCGGCTACGACCGGGTACGCAACTATGACGGTAGCTGGACGGAGTGGGGGAATGCCGTTCGCGCCCCAATCGAGCGATAGCATGCAGATCAAGGCAGAGTGGCAGGAGGATCAGCAGTTCGACACCGGTCGTCCCGGCGGGCCCATGGTGCGCCTCGACGGCACCGGTGGGTCGGGGCAGAGCCCGATGGATGCGTTGCTGAGCGCCCTCGCGGCCTGCGCCGGCATCGACGTCGTCGAGATCCTCGGCAAGCGCCGCACGCCGCCCGAGCGGTTCACGATCGAGGTCACCGGCACGCGGCGCGACACCCCGCCGCGCCGCTACACGCACATCACGGTACGCTTCGTGATCGACGGCGACGGCATCGATGCCGTGCATGCCGAGCGTGCGATTGCGCTCGCGTTCGAGAAGTACTGCTCCGTGTCGGCGTCGCTCGCGACCGACATCGAGGTGACGTCGGTGCTGGTGCTGAACGGCGAGGAGCAGGTTTAGAACGGTAGGGCGTGGGGAGTCGGGGGTCGGGAGATGGCACCGGATACAGAAGCGGGG
>JACDHQ010000088.1 GCA_013820975.1 Gemmatimonadaceae bacterium | reverse complement strand
GACGTTGATCGGCGCCTCGTACCCCGGCACCAGTCGCTTGTACGAGTTCACCAGCGGGTTGGTGATCGCGCACATCCCCCGCGCGTGACGCAGCAGGCCGCCGATGTAGTGCAGCGCGACCGGAGAAAGCTCCCACTGCGCATCAGGATCGTGGAACGCGTTGCGCTTGCCCGCGAACAGCGACTGGTGCGTGTGCATGCCGCTGCCCGCCTGCCCGTAGATCGGTTTCGGCATGAACGACGCCACGAGACCGAACTGCTTCGCGACATGCTTCACGACGAAGCGGAACGTCGCAAGGTGGTCGGCGGTCGTGAGCGCATCCGCATACCGGAAGTCGATCTCGTGCTGTCCGTGCGCCACTTCATGGTGCGACGCCTCCACCTCGAACCCCATCTGCTCGAGGATCTCGACCATCGCGCGGCGCGCATCCTCGCCCAGGTCGGCGGGCGCGAGGTCGAAATAGCTGCCGACGTCGTGGGTGATCGTCGTCGGCGTACCGTCGGCGGCCGGCTTGAAGAGGAAGAACTCCGCCTCCATGCCGGCGTTCATGGTAAAACCCTGCTCTGCCGCCCGCGCGATCTGGCGCTTGAGGACGCCGCGCGGGTCACCCTCGAATGGCGTGCCGTCGGGGCGGTTGATGTCGCAGATGACGCGCGCGATGCGGCTGTCCTGCGGACCCCACGGGAACACCTGGAAGGTGGCCAGGTCGGGAGCGAGCAGCATGTCCGACTCCTCCACCCGCACGAATCCCTCGATCGAGGAACCGTCGAACATGATGTCGCCGGCGAGTGCCTTCTCGAACTGCGAGCGCGGCAGCTCCACGTTCTTGTTCACGCCGAGGATGTCGGTGAACTGCAGCCGCATCGAGCGGACGTTCAGCTTCGCGGCGAGCTCGAGGACATCCTTCTGCGTGGCACCCTTCAGGTCCTGGACGAGAGGGTACGCCGGCCGGGAGGTAGGAGACATGGCCATAAGATAGCAGTCCCTGCGGCTGGGTTGGCCAGCGCCGGCGACGCCTGCGCTGGCACTCAAACTGCCTTCTCCCCGGGTGATTACCCCCACGAGGAGAAGCCATGAACGTCCAGGAAATCATGACCCGCGATCCGGCCTGCGCGACGCCGGCGATGACCGCCACCGATGCGGCGAACCTGATGAAGCGCGAGGACACCGGCATCCTCCCCGTCGTCGAGAAGGAAGGCTCCAAGCGCCTGCTCGGCGTCGTCACCGACCGCGACCTCGCGCTGCGCGTCGTCGGCGAGGGCCGCAACGGCGACACCCGTGTCAGCGACATCATGAGCAGCGGCAAGATCACGACGGCGAAGCCGGATGACACGGTCGATCACGTGATGGAGACGATGGGCGCGGAGCAGGTCCGCCGAATCCCGATCGTGGACGAGCGCGGTGACCTCGTCGGGATCGTGTCGCAGGCCGACATCGTCCTCAAGGCGCGCGACAACCACAAGGCCGAGCAGACGATCGAGGAGATCTCGGCGCCAGCGGGCCCTGTCGGCGGCTGACGCCGCAGCCTGACCTGATCGCTTGCAGCTCAGGGGATGACCGGCACAGTCGAGCACGAGGGAACGGCATTCCCCGAAATTCCGCGTCGAGCCCCGCTCCAGCCCGGACTTCTCGTTCGTTCCCGCTCCTACAGGACGGTGAGCACCAGGAGGGTCGCGGTCGCGAACAGGATCAGGATGCCGCAGGCGGCCGCTCCGGCGACGCGCGTCCCGTAGCGGCCGGCGGCCCTGAAGTCCACGCCGAGCCCGAGTGCGGCCAGCGCGACGATCGTCAACACGCGGGACACGGATCGAACAGGATCGACCAGCGCCTCGGGGACGACCCCGGTCGCTCGCAGCAGCGCCATCGCGATGAAGCCGGCGATGAACCATGGAAGGACGGGCGGGCGCCTCGGCGCGTCCCCGTCCGCACGGGCGCCAAGGGAGCGACGCGCCCACAGTCCCATCGCGACCAGCGCGGGTCCGAGGAGCAGCACGCGCGTCAACTTCACCAGCGTGCCGACCTCCGCGCTGAGGATGCTCACCGGCAGCGTGGCCGCGAGCACCTGCGGGACGGCGTAGACGGTGAGCCCGGCGACGACGCCGTGCTCGTAATCGCCGAGCGACATCGCCGCGCCAGCGAAGGGAAGGAGCAATACGACGACAACGCCGAGTACCGCAGTGAACGCGATCGCGGCGGCGACATCCTCCGCATCGGCCTCGACGACGGGCGCCGCGGCGGCAATGGCGGAGTTTCCGCAGATGGCATTGCCGATTGCAACCAGCGCAGCGAGTCGGCTGGAAAGGCCGAGGGCGCGGCCTACGGCATACGCACCGGCATAGGCTGCGACCACCGCTGCCACGATCACCAGCAGCAGGATTGGACCAGCCTGGAGCAGTGCCGGCACATCGAGCGTCAGTCCCAGGAGCACGATCGCCACCTCGAGCACCGGCTTCGCCGAAAACCGGATGCCAGGCGCCATAGTCGCCGGCAGCTCGGCGGAGGTCCGGATCACCGTGCCAAGCAGGATCGCGATCAGCAGTGCATCCAGCCACGCGCGTCCCAGCGCGCCGCGTTGCGCCATCTCGATTCCGTAGGCCGCGCTGGCGATCGCCAGGCAGAGGACGATGCCGGGGACCAGCGATACCACCCCCCCCTGCTTCATCGGTGCAATGCTCACCGCCGGGGTGCCTCATGCCAATGCGCCCGGCGGCGCGACCGCTCAATGATGATGGTGCGACCTCGCATGGGTGATCCAGGCCGCGATGTCGATCAGCCGCTTGCCGAGCCGGCGAGCGGCGGCCGGGAGGTCCTCGGGGTTGCCGTCCGGGCCAGCATAGCCCGGCGGGACGAGGATCATTCCGTAACGCGCCATCGGGGCGAGGAGTGGCCAGAGGGGGTTGTCAGCTCCGGCGGCTGACGGAGCGGCTGCCGGGAAGACCGACCCGAGCTTGTTGGCGAGCTTTCCATGCATCCCCAGGCGCCCCGCGCCCTCGAGCATGCGGGCGAGGCCCCCCTCCCCCCCGGGGCGGGCGCCAATCACGATCGCATCGTACGACAGCAGCCCGTCGGGCTCGTCCAGCGTTCGGAGGCGGGCGATCCGCACCGGGCCGGGGTTCCCCGGCAGGCGCATGAGGTCGGACTCGGCGAACCGGACGCTGCGTGCCCCCTCGTGGATCGATTCGGCAACCGCCGCGATCCCTTCGTCCTCGCCATCGATGAGCACCAGCAGCTTCGGCATTCCCTGCTCCTCTATGGAAACGGTCGATCACGCCGCCGGAAGGTAGGATTGGTGTCAAGGCGACGAGATGCTCCTCGCGCTGTCGCAGGTGGAGGTCGCCGACGCATTGATGACCGTCGCTCGCGCCGGCGGCCTGCCGCAGCTGCGATTGAACGCGTCGTACAACCGCGGCAAGGAGAGCGCGCGTGCGATCCCACGAAGCAATGCGCCCCATTGCGCTTTGCTCCGCATTCCAGTAGAAAGCCGTGGGTCGGATGTGCACCATGTCGCGCGTGCCGCACGAGGCACGCGACGTGCAGCCCCGCGCGCCTGGCGTCCACGCCGGCAGCGCGGCGGGAGCCGCCCGGACGGTGCGCGATCGACGCGGGACCATACGACGATGCACTGGCAGTCACACGTCATATCAGGAGGCGGGCATGCCGCGCGGTGATGAGCAGGACGAGGAGCTGCGGTTCTCGGATCGCGATGACGACGGGGACGATCTGGGCTACGGGAGCGGGAGCGGGGGTGGGGGTGGGGGTGGGGGTGGGGGATCGTCCTACGACGGCGACGACGACGAGGATGGCGGCTGGACGACTCATCGCGACGAGAGCGACGACCTCTGGGACAGCACCGACGATGACGACGACGAGGAGGAAGACGCGCCCGAGTCGCCCGACGAGGACGACGACGCCGGCGAGGAGGAGGAAGAAGAGGAGGACATCTTCGGCGCCACGCCGCGTCGCCGCGGCCGTCCGCCGACGGTGAAGGGCAAGGCCGCCCGGCCGAGCACCGGCGGCAGCGGGCTCGCCAGCGCATCCGCCGGTGGAACCGGCGCCGTTCCAGGTGCCAGCGCGGGCAGTTCGCGCACCTCCTCCGACTCCACCGGCAGCTCCGACTCGCAGGCGGGTGGCAGCGCCGCACGCGGCGGCGCAGCGGGCACCGGCGGTTCGAGTGGATCGATCACCAAGGCGGGCGCGGGTGGCGGCGGCTCGAAGCCCGCGGCCAGGACGGCGCAGACCGCCGGGAACGCAGCGATGAAGAGCGCGTTGGCGAAGAATGCGTCCGCTACGAAGTCGCCAGCGAAGAAGTCCGCAGCCAAGAAGGCGCCAGCGAAGAACGCACCGGCGAAGAAGGCATCGGCCAAGAAGGCACCGGCCAAGAAGGCACCGGCCAGGAAGGCACCGGCGAAGAAAGCACCGGCCAGGAAAGCACCGGCCAGGAAGGCACCGGCCAAGAAAGCACCCGCCAAGAAGGGCCCGGCGAAGAAGGGGCCGATGAAAAAGGCGCCGGCAAGGAAGTCCCCGAAGTCCCCGATGAAGAAGGCACCAGGCAGGAAGGCGCCGGCGAGGAAGGCGCCAGCACGCAAGGGCGGCGGCCGCCGCCGCTGACGCGCATTTCCTGCAGAACGGCGGCGCGCCCCATGCGCCGCCGTTCTGCTCTCTGCCCCACCTCCACTTCCAATGACTCGTCGTCCCACCCCGCAGCCGGCCGATCGGCAGAACCACGACCCCATCGCGGATGCGGGACTCGCGCTTGCGCGCCCTCTCTCCGCCGACCGCGTCGTCGCGGAGCTCGGCCAGCAGCTGCAACGTGCCACGCGCTGCGAAAGTGCCGCAATCGCCCTCGCCGATGGTGGCGATCCCGATGCCCTGACGCTCGCCCACCACTCCGGCTTCGGCGAATCGCCATCGGCCCTCGCCGAACGCCTCGCCGGGCAGTGGCGCGCCGCATTCGCATCGGACACGCCGCTCATGGAGCGCCGGGGAGAGCTCGCCGAGGTGACCGCGGCGATCCGCTCCGGCACTTCACCTCACGGGGTGTTGACGGTGGTCGTCGATGCACCCGCCACCGACGCAGTGGCGAACGAGCTCACGCGCGTGCTGTCCGGGATCGCCGCGCACGCCGGCGCGGCGCTCGAGCGCGCCCGGGCGGTCGTCCGCCTCGAGCAGCGTCGGCGCGTGGCCACCGTCGACGAAGTGACGACGGGGCTCGCCCATGAACTACGCAACCGGCTCTTCGGCATCAGCAGCGCAGCCCAGCTGCTCCGCTTTCGGGTCAACGAGGATCCTGCGGTCGAAAAGAACGTCGGCCGGATTCTGCGCGAGGTCGAGCGGATGAACAGCACCGTCAACGCGCTCCTCGAATTCGGCCAGCCGTCGTCGGGCTCGCTCGTTCCCGGCGATCCTGACCGCATCTGGGACGAGGTGCTCGAGCAGCAGCGAGGGCTCTTCGAGAGCAAGGCGCTCAAGCTCCAGCGTGTCCGGGCGGAGCCTGCACGCCAGTGCCCGATCGACGCCCCGCAGCTAGCCAGCGCATTCACCAACCTGCTGGTGAACGCCGCGGACGCAGCCCCCGAGGGCACCGACCTCTCCCTCACCGCCGTTGCCCCGCCCGACGGGTCGTGGCGGTGCCGGCTCGCCAACGGCGGACCGGTCATCGGCCCAGACGCCCTTCGTCGCGCCTTCGACCTCTTCTTCACGACCAAGGAAGGGGGCACGGGAATGGGGCTCCCCCTGTGCCGTCGGATCCTCGACGACCACGGGGGAACGCTGTCGCTCGAGAGTTCCGCCGAGTCGGGCACCGTCGCCACGGTTTCCCTACCCGCCGCGCCGCGCCCCTGACGGCAGCCGCCCGGCCTATCCCGTAGCGCGATGCTGTCGGGTGAGTGGCAGGGGTCGTCGGCTCCGGGTTATACTGCCTGCCATGGCTGAATCCCCGGTTGCACTCCTTCGCGCCCACTCCCGGTACGCCCCGTGGAACGCCCGCGGCCTCGCGGCGCACGTCACCGCGCTCGCCGATGCCGCCGGCATCCGTCCCACCAACGCGTCGGCGCGCCAGGCGCCGAGCGCGCGGTCGGTGCGCTTCTACGTGGCCAACGGCCTGCTCGATCGACCCGAGGGAACCGGCACGTCAGCGACCTACAACTACCGGCACTTCCTGCAGCTCCTCGCGATCAAGGTGCGGCAGCGCGAAGGCGCGACGCTCGAGCAGATCAAGAGCGAGATGAAGGAGGTCGCCGGCGACGCCCTCGAGCGCCGCGTCGCCAGCTCGCTCGCACCGGCACTCGGCGCCGGCATCGACCGCGCCGTTCAGGCCGACGACGACGTGCAGCACTCGTGGCGGCGGATTGCCGTCACCGACGGCGTCGAGATCCACGTGCGCGACGATTCGCCGGCGGCGCACGACGACGCCGTCCTCGCCATGCGCGAGGCGGTCCGTGCCGCCGTCGCCCGCGGCCGTCAGTAGCCGCCGCTCAGGAGCCGCCGCTCAGAGCAGCCGCGAGAGCATCGTCGCCCCGCTCTCCAGGACGCGCTCCATCCATCCGCGCTGCCGGAACTCCGGCAGCAGGATCTCCTTCGAATACTGCAGGTCCGCCTCGAACGCCCGCTCCATCTGCGCGGCGAACGCCGTGTCGAGCACCACGAGCGACGACTCGTTGTTGAACGCGAGCGACCGGTTGTCGAAGTTCATCGACCCGATCGTCCCGAAGCGCCCGTCGGCGACGACGGTCTTCGCGTGCATCATCGACGGCTGGTACTCGTAGATCCGCACGCCGCTCGCCAGCAGCGACTCGTAGCGCGCCCGCGCGGCATATCGCGTCGTCTTCACGTCCGTCTCCTCTCCCACGGTGAGGATCCGCACGTCCACCCCGCGCCGTGCCGCGCGCGCCAGCAGTCCGCGAAAGTCGTCATCCGGGACGAAGTAGGCGTTCGCAATCCACAACCGCTGCTCCGCACCGACAATCGTCAGCGCGAGGAATCGCTCGGCCCCGGTGCTGCCCTCCGTCGGCTGCGTGAGCAGCAACCCGGCGAGCGCCGTGCGCGCCGGCGTGGTCGCCGAGTCGGTCGCCGCCCCCGACTCCTCCATGGCGGTGCGTGACGCCTGCAGCTGGTCGGGCATCACCCCCGGGAAGAACATCTCACCGGTGATCAGCACCCCGGTGGCCTCGGCCCAGCCGATGGCGAATGCCGCCTGGAGCGCATGCACCGCCGGCCCCGTAAATCGCGCGTTGGTCTCGCGCCACTGGCCCGGCGTGCGGCCATCGCCCAGCCAGTAGTCGGCCAGCCCCCACCCGCCGGTGTAGCCGATCCGTCCGTCCACCACCACGACGCGCACGTGCGACCGGTTCGCTGCCTTGTGCAGCGTGTACCAGTGCAGGGGACGCAGGTGGGCCACGCGCACGCCGGCGGCGGCGAGGCTGTCGCTCCATTCGCGCGACAGGTTCTGCGCCCCGAAGGCATCGAGCAGGAACAGGACGCCAACGCCGGCACGTGCGCGCTCCATGAGCACTGCCTGCATCGTATC
>JACDHQ010000612.1 GCA_013820975.1 Gemmatimonadaceae bacterium | reverse complement strand
CGACGACATCGTCGGCGCGGTCATGCAGGCGGGGGCGACGGCCGCCAAGAACGCCGAGGCTGGCCACGCGCGCGCGCGTCTCGACAGTGCGTCGACACGCATGGCCCTCGCCGACGCACTCGCACGCCGCACGCTGGACCGTACCAGCCGTTACCTCGGCGTGAATCCGGTGGCGTCGGAGGCCGATGCGGACTTCGTGCTCGAAGTGCACATGCGCAGCTACGGCATCGATGTGCGCGGCCGCGGCGCGGCGCGACTCTACACGAACGCGGAGGCGGTGCTGCTCGACCGGCGCACCGGCCGCGAGATCTGGAACTCGCGCGTCCGCGGCACCGACCGCCTCACGCCACACGTCATCGGCATGCGCGGCGTGCCGGGGACGGTCATCACGGCCGCCACGCTGCACACGGTGACCGTCGCCGACTTCCAGGAGGCACTCGACCAGCTCGTGCAGCTTTCCGCGAACGTCATCGCGGACGACCTGCGCGCGGGATTACGGAACGCCAGACGTTAGCGCACGAGCCACACGCCCGGCAGCGACCCGCACGCGAACATCGTGCTCACTCCGGATATCGCGTGAGCGGCGAGATGTCCTTCCACCCGTAATTGCCGTTGCCTGGATCGTCGTCGCACGTCGTCGCACCCATCGCGATCCACGCGCGGGTGGAGGGATTTCTCGCGTCGCCAGACAGCCACATCGACGCGAAGCCGCTGGCGACGAATCGCCGTGCGACGCGGCCAACCAGGCGCCGCCCCAGCCCCAGCCGCTGGTAATCGCTGAGCAGGTGCAGTCTTCGCAGCTCCCCGTCGTAATCCGGATTGTCGCTCCGGTTCGCCTGGGCGAACCCGACCAGCTCACCGTCCGCTCGCTGCACGACCAGGCAGAACCAGTCGGGGTCGCCCCGCGCGAATGCGTCGCGCCACTGTCGCTCCCTCACTTCGGCGCTCGGCCCACGCGCGCCCAACGGCGCGTAGGTCGCATTCCACGTGGTGACATGAAGCCGGGCGACTGCCGGGATGTCCGCGGGAACCGCCTCCCGGATGATCAGGTCGTCCAGGTCCTCACCGCGAAGTCTCATGCGGCGGAGGTTGCCGCGTCGCGACGAGCGCCCGAGCGCTGCCAGCATCCGCCACACTGCGTTGATGGCACGTTTCGCCGGCTTCATGAGCCACTCCCTCGGGCTCGTCCCGTCGTTACGCCACCGACGGGCTCGCGGTTACCCCGCCGCGCTGTAGGCCACTGCCCGCCTGTATCGCGAGCCACGCCATAGGGAGATACGCGACGACGAGGTCGAGCACGAGGAACCACGCCGGTGCCGGGATCATGAACGCCGCGCCGATCCCCCCGGCGAGAAAGAACACGCCGATGACGAAGGCGATCCGTTCCCGGTGCGTGACCGCGATCAGGAACGCCGTCAATGCACCCACGAAGGTCCCGAGTGCGTGCGCGAGGAAGGGCATGACGAAGTGGCGCGGACCGAAGAGGTGGATCGACGCAGCCAGGCTCTCCGGGTTGGTGACGTCCACACCGACTGGGGGCGGGATCAGCGTGGGGCTGAGCGTGATGAGTCCCATGTTCACGGCGCCGCCGATGATGATTCCTGCGACTAGGGCGAGTGCGTTGCGCAGCAGGACGGGCATGGAATCCTCGGGTGATGATGGAAGGTGCCGGACACGAGGATGGCGGCAGGTGACCCGAAGGGCAAGCCCGGGGCTCTTCCTGCGCCGGAGCCCGGAACGGTTTGCCGCCGCCCGCTCACCGCGGGGCGGCCACCGCCGGCAGGTGCGACCGCGTGCGCTCGAGCGCACGCTCGACCTCCGACTGCGCTGCCCCGAGCCGCGCGATGTCGTCGCTCGTGGCGCGCGCAGCATCGAGGACCGAGGTGATCGACTCCGCTGTCATCGTGCCGTACTGCACGCGAAGCAGTCCGAGCCGAATGCCCTCGAGCGCCGCGACGGTCTCCGACAGTTGTGCGTTCGCCTGGTCGCGCAGCATGCGGAACTCCGACTGCACACGGCGGCGCTCCTCGTGTGCCGTGCGCCCGCCGTCCGGCGACGCGCCCTGCGGCGGGGCCAGGAAGCGTGCGCCCGATTCCAGCTCGCCGATCGCCGACTCCAGCCGCGACACCTGGTCTCGCATCCGCGTGGCTTCTCCCTCGAGCCGCCGCACCGTTGCCGGAACGTCGCCAAGCTGCGCGCGCGCCGATGACGGCAACGCCTCATACAGGTCTGCCGACGCGCGGCCGAGCGCGACCTCGGTCAACTGCGGGAGCGCGGGCACCTGCGC
>JACDHQ010000611.1 GCA_013820975.1 Gemmatimonadaceae bacterium | reverse complement strand
GCATGATGGTGCTCGACCGCGAGCTGGCAGGTCGGGGTGGTGGTCAGCCCGATGTCGATCACCCGGCATCCGACCGCCTGCAACGTGCCGACGACGATGCGGTGGAAGAGCGGGCCGCTCACCCGGCTGTCGCGTCCCACGACCACCGCATCGCTCGTCCCGTTCGCGCGTGCCCACGCGCCGAAGGCCGCCGCGTACGTCGCCACGACCACTGGCGAGAGCCCGGCGCCGACCCGGCCCCGGATTCCCGACACGCTGACCATCAACCCGTCCTGACTCGACATCGCGCCTCTCCTCGTGAAGTCCGCGAAAGCTAGCGGAGCCCCACTGGGCCACCAACGAGCGCTTTCCGCGCTTTACACCCCATTTCGCCACCCGTAACTTGACGGCTGCATCTACGGAGCCATCCCTGCACCACACCCCCCCGGATGCGGCCCCGCGGCTCACCTTTCGCGCCAAGTTGGCTGCGCTCGCCGCTGTCGCCGTCCTGCTGACCGTCCTCTCGCTGCTCATCCCCGTCTCGCTGCACTATCGCGCGTCGGCGGTGGATGTGCACGCGGAACAGCTGCTCGTCGTGGCGCGGTCGGCTGCGGTCACGATGCATCCCGATTCCATCGATGCCGCTGCACGGTCAGCCACGGGGGACGCATCGATCGTGTCGGCGCGGCGCCAGCTCGTGCGGCTCTGGGAGGCAAGTGGTGCGCACGAAGGCGACAAGGTGGCCGAGCTCGCAGTCGTGCAGCCGGTCCCGGGCGGCTATCGAATGATCATCTCCGCGGGCGGGACGTCCGAGCTTTCCGAGGGAAGCGCGTGGGCCGCACCCCCCGCCGTCCAGCGCGCGATCGCGACTCCCGGCGGCGATGCGACCGGGGTCTACCGGTCGGGCGGGGCGCAGTTCGTGTCCGCCGTGGCGCCGGTGCTGCGCGACGACCGGACGCCGGCTGGATACGTCATCGCCAGCTTCGAGGCGGGGCCGATTCTCGCCGAGGCCACCAATGCGGTTCTCGGCTTCTCGGTCTTTGCCCTGGTCGCGCTCATCATTGCGGTCGCGATTGCCTCGTGGGGCGCCGCCCGGCTCACCGACGGAATCCAGTCGGCGGTCACGCACGCCGGCCACCTCGCCCGCGGGGACCTCACCGCGAACCTGCGGTGGACAGGCAGCGATGAAGTGGGCCGCCTTGCCGACTCGCTGCGGGAGATGACCGAGCGGCTCCGCACCGTCCTTGGCGAGACCGAGCAGTACGCCGCGGAGATCGCCGCAAGCGCGGAGGAGCTGGCGGCCGGGGCCGAGCAGATGACGGCGACGACCGAGGAAGTCGCCGGCGCCGCGCAGGCGATCGCCGAGACTGCCGGGGTGCAGCAGCGCGGCATCAATGTGATGGTGGACGCCTCGACGCGGCTGGCCAGCCGCGCGACGCACGTGGCGGGCTTCGCCCAGAACGCCCATGATGCCGCCGAGGTGGTCGCGCGGTCGGCCACGCGGGGCGAGGCCTCGGCGACCGAGGCGCTGGAGAGCATGGCGGCCATCTCCGCCGTGACGCAGGACGCGGTGCCGGCCGTCGTCGAGCTGGGCGAGAAGTCCCTCCGCATCGGCAAGATCACCGACGCGATCGCCGGCATCGCGCGCCAGACGAACCTCCTCGCCCTCAACGCCGCGATCGAGGCGTCACGCGCCGGCGAGCATGGCAAGGGGGTCGCCGTCGTGGCCGATGAGGTGCGCAAGCTGGCGGGCGAGAGTGCCCGTGCCCTCGGACAGATCCGCCGCCTTGCCGCCGACATCCGGACCGCGGCCCATCGCACCGAGGAGCGCATCCTCCAGGTGAGCGATCGCGTGGCGCTCGGCGAGTCGGTCATCCGCGCATCGGCGCACGCGCTCACGCAGATCGGGCGCGAGATCGGCGAGAGCCGCATCGCCGTGCAGCGGATCGTGGAGGCCGCCGAGGCGCAACGCAGCGAGTCGGATGCGGTGGCCCGCGAGATCGAGTCGCTGGCGAGCATCGCCGAGCAGAACGCCGCGACGTCGGAGGAGGTGAGCGCCGTGGTGCAGCAGCAGACGGCCGCCATGTCGAACGTGGCGCAGTCCGCACAGCACCTCGCGGTGATCGCCGAGCGCCTGCGCGGCGCCGTATCGAAGTTCCAGCGATAGCGTTCCCGCCTGCCGGCGACTGCCGGCGACTGCCGGCGGCGCGCCAGTTAGCTTGTTGGCCCATGGCCGATCCGCTCGACTACCTCCCGTACGCGCTCGCGGCGCGCGATGGCCGCGTGGACGGCATCGAGTGCGGACAGC
>JACDHQ010000610.1 GCA_013820975.1 Gemmatimonadaceae bacterium | reverse complement strand
GTGTTGGGTGAGGCCGACGTGGTGGTGCTGACCGCCCCAGGCACTGCAGAGACCGAGGGGATGATCGGCGCGGCGCAGCTCGCCCGCATGAAGCCGACGAGTTACCTCGTGAACGTGGCGAGAGGCTCACTCATCGACGACGAAGCGCTGATTGCGGCGCTCACGAAGGCCACCATCGCCGGCGCCTGCCTCGACGCCTTTCGAGACGAGCCGCTTCCGCCGGATAGCCCTCTTTGGGACACGCCGAACCTGACGGTCAGCCCGCACTGCTCGTACCGCACACCGGAGATCCGGACCCGAGTCTTCGAGGAGTTCGCCCACAACCTCGAGCGCTACCTGAGCGGCGAGCCCTTGGCGAACACGATGCGACACCCATCACTGGGGTACTGAGCGCACGTACTTCCAGAGAATGGTTGATGACGCCCATGCAGGAACCCGTGGCCTCTGCCGTGAGTGGGCGGCCGCGAGAAGGAAGCGACCCCACCGCCTTTTGTGGTCCTCGACATCAGGGCCGTTCGTCCCAGACGGACGTCAGATCGACGTGCGAAGCCAGTTCTCGCAGCGTAGGTCGTCGATGCACCCGAACGCCCGGTCGTTGTCGGTGACCACAGCATGGCCGAGCGACAGTGCCTGTGCCGCGATGAGCAGGTCGTTCCCGCCGGTCGTCTCCCCGACTCGCTCCAGGCGGCAGGTCGGCATAGCGGCTAACGCGTTGTCGACGCGCGCGATATCGACGCGGTCGCAATCGAGCCTGAACGCGCCCGTCACGAGGGCTGCGAGTAATGGCTCGAGCGCGTTGGATCCCCGACACGGACACGCTACGTCGCTTCCTCTTAGCAACTGAGTTCCATGACACCGGAGACGACTCAACCGGCCTCGACGCAGACACTACCTCTCGGTACTCGCAATCCGACATTTTCCCGGATGTGCACGCTCCGTTGTGATCGTGCAGGGGGCCTGGCTCGCTTTCCTAGTGTTGACGCCATCGCCGCTCAACGACTCGCAAACGGAACCGTTCCGTCTCGCAATGGCTGTGCGCCGTTAGGCGTCAACCCAGCAAATCACTCAACCCGTCCCCCAGGAAGTTGAACGCAATTACCACCGTCGTGAGCGCCACGCCCGGCATCACCGTGAGCCACCACGCACCGAAGATGTAGCGCTGGCCCTCGTTCAGCATGCCGCCCCACGTGGGCGTCGTTATGGGTACGCCGGCACCGAGGAAGCTCAGGGCGGCCTCCGCCATCATCATCTGCGAGATCTGCAGTGTCGCGAGAATCACGAGCGCATTCGCAATGTTGGGTGCCACGTGGCGGCCGATCACGCGTGCGCTGCTGCCACCCAGTGCAATCGCGGAGGCGACGTAGTCGCGCTGTTTGACGCTGAGTGCACTGCCGCGCGCAATGCGCGCGTAGGCGGGCCAACTGGCGACGCCCAGAACGAGGATCACGTTGAGCAGCCCCGGACCGAACACCGCGATCACGGCGAGGGTGAGGAGGATGTACGGGAAGCTCAGTTGGATGTCCGCCAGACGCATGACGACCCGTTCGAAGTTGCCGCCGAAGTACCCGGCGAGCAGGCCGACGGTGGCACCGATCGATGCACCGACCACCACGGTCGTCAATCCGACGAGCAGGCTGACGCGCGCGCCCATGATGACGCGGCTGAGAAGATCGCGACCGAGCTGGTCGGTCCCGAGGGGGTGCGTCCAGGTCCCGCCGTCGATCCATGCCGGCGGGCGCAGCCGCATGGCGAGACTCTGGAGGTTCGGGTCCTGCGGCACGATCCACGGTGCGAAGATCGCGGCGAGCGTGATGAGTACGAGGAACCCGGCGGAGTACGTGACGCGTGGATCGCGCATCACGACGCGTGCGAACGATCGGAAGAGGCTCACTCGTACACGATCCGCGGGTCGAGTAGCCCGTACATCATGTCGACTGCGATGTTGACGAGGACGAACAGCAGCACTATCACGAGCATCGCCGCCTGCACGACGGGAAAGTCGCGAGCGTGGACGGCGTCGACCACGAGCCTCCCGACTCCGGGCCAGGCGAAGATCGTTTCCGTCACGACGGCACCGCCGAGCAAGTGCCCCAGTTGCAGCCCGATCATGGTGACGACGGGGATGAGCGTGTTGCGAAGCGCATGCTTGAAGAGAACGGTACGAGGCGCCAGTCCCTTGGCGCGCGCCGTCCGGACGAAGTCTTCCTTGAGCGACTGGATCATTCCGCCGCGCGTCAATCTGGCCAGGGACGCAGTCAGATAGACGGTGAGCGTCGCAACGGGCATC
>JACDHQ010000609.1 GCA_013820975.1 Gemmatimonadaceae bacterium | reverse complement strand
ACGCGCATGAGCGAGGCGTCGTGCATCGCGACATCAAGCCCGACAACGTGATGCTCACCGGCGGCGCGGCGGTCGTGGCGGACTTCGGCATCGCGAAGGCCCTTGCGGCGTCGCGCGCGCGCCAGGATCTCGGCGGCACGCGGGCGCCGACGCTGACGCAGCTCGGCACGAGCATCGGCACCCCGACGTACATGGCGCCGGAGCAGGCCGCGGGGGATCCCGGCACCGACCATCGCGCCGACCTCTACGCGCTCGGCTGCGTGGGCTACGAGCTGCTCGCCGGACATCCGCCGTTCCACGGATTGAGCCCCCAGCGGCTGCTCGCCGCCCACATGGGTGAGGAGCCGCGGCCGATCGGCGAGCTTCGCCCCGATTCGCCGCCGCTCCTGGCTGACCTGATCATGCGCTGCCTCGCCAAGGATCCGGACGCGCGACCTGGCCAGGCGAGCGACATCGTGCGCGTCCTCGAGACGGTGACGAGCGGCAGCGGGTACGATGCGATGCCGGCGGTGCTGCTCGGCGGACGTGGCATGACGCGTCGCGCCCTCACCGCATGGGGGATCGCGCTCGTGGTGGCGATGCTGCTCGCCACGGTGGCGACGACCGAGATCGGCCTGCCGACGTGGGTGGTGCCGGGGACGGCGCTCGTGATGTTGCTCGGGTTGCCGGTGATCCTCGCGACGAGCTATGTGCAGCGCGCGGCGCGGCGCGAGCTCACGCAAACTCCGGTGCGCACCCCGGGCGGCAGCGTCGCCCGCTCCTCGATGGGGACGCTCGCGATGCGCGCTGCGCCGCACGTGTCATGGCGGCGCACGGCACTGGGCGGCGCGCTGGCGATGGCCGTCTTCACGCTGATGGTCACCGGCTTCCTCGCGATGCGCACGTCGGGCGTCGGACCATTCGCCACCTTGATGTCGCTCGGCAAGCTGGAGCAGCGTGAGCGCGTGCTCGTCGCGGAGTTCAGTGGCGACACGGCACTCGGGCCGGTCCTGGCCGAGGCGGCACGGACGGGACTGAGCCAGTCCTCGGTCCTGTCGCTCGTGCAGCCGACGACGATCGCGGCAGCGCTGCGGCGCATGGAGCGGGAACCGGCGAGCCGCCTCGATGCTGCCCTGGCGCGCGAGGTTGCGCGCCGCGAGGGCGTCAACATCCTGGTCACCGGCGACGTGCGCCCGCTGGGGTCGGGGTACGTGGTGACGATGCGTCTCGTGGGCAGCGACTCTGGACAGACGCTCGTTTCGCTCCAGGAAACCGCGCCGAGTGCCGAAGGGCTGATCGCGACCGTCGGCTCGCTGACGACGAGGCTCCGTGAGCGCGTTGGCGAATCGCTCAAGTCGGTCCGCGGCAGTCCGCGGCTGGAGCAGGTGACGACCGCCAGCCTGCCGGCCCTCGAGAAGTACACGCAGGGGGTGCGAGCCCTGACGCTGGGGGGGGACTTCCAGCGGGGATCCCAGCTGCTCGAGGAGGCGATCGCGCTGGACACCGGCTTTGCGATGGCCTATCGCCGGCTGGCGATCGAGATCCGGAACAACGCCGGCACGACCGGGCGGGTGACCAATCTCCTCGATGCGGCGTACCGCCACCGCCACCGGCTGACAGATGCCGAGCGCTACCTGACCGAGGGCAGTTACTTCTCGAGCGGCCCGACGCGCGACGCGGCAAAGGCGCTGGCGGCGTACGAGAACCTGATCGCGATCAGGCCGGACGACTATGCAGCGCTCAACAATGCGGCGCTCATTCACGGGTCGCTGCGCAATTCGGCGAAGGCGGAAGAGCTGTATCGGCGCGCCCTGGGGGCGAATCCGTCGGCGGGGAATGTGTACTCGAACCTCGCCATGGTGCTGTACCGCAACGGCAAGCAGGATGAAGCCGTGGCGATCCTCGACACGCTGGCGGTGATGTCACCGACGCATCCGAACGTGTTGTACTACGGGGCAGCGATCCAGGCGGTCCAGGGAAACCTCGATTCGGCCACGCGCCTCGCGGGTCAGCTCCGGTCGGACAAGGTGTCGGATCCCGTCGTCAGGATGCGCGCCCAGTTCGCGCTCGCCTCGCTCGCGCAGACCCGGGGGCAACTGGGCGAGTCGCGGCGATTCATTCGGGAGATCTCGGCCGCGGACTCGGCACTCGGGCGACCGGGGTGGTACCTGAAGGAGCAGCTCGACATCGCAGCCCAGGACGCGTGGGAGCTCGAGCGCGGGCCGGCCGCGGCGGCGCGCATCGACGCGGCACTGGCCCGCACGCCGCTCGAGTCGATTCCCCTCGCCGATCAACCGCTGGGCTGGCTC
>JACDHQ010000608.1 GCA_013820975.1 Gemmatimonadaceae bacterium | reverse complement strand
GCCCGCGGCAGCGTCCCAGTCTGCCCAGTCGTCACCGTCCGCCTCGATGGCGGCGGCGGTCTCCTCCCACGAGAGCCGGGGCGTCGCCGAACCGGGGACGCGGAGGAGGATGCCGTCGCTCCGCTCCTCCATCACCAGCTCATCGCCGACGTGGAAGCGCGCGCGAGTCTCGGCGGCAAGGACTCATGTCCGGTCTGCCGGGTGCCGCCTCGTGTGGTTGTCAGTAGCATCGATCGCCCGCCGCCAGTAGCCGATCGTCACCGGACCGATGACCCCGCCGTGCGCCGCATGCACCTCCTCCAGTGCCGCGAGGAAGACGACCGCCGCCTCGCGATGCCCGAGCAGCGTCAGTGAATGCAGGATGCGGGTGATGCGCAGGAAGTTGTGGTTGCCGGGGGTGAGCCAGTTGCGCGCCGCCGCTTCCCAGCCGGCGCCGGGCGCGATCGCGACGCCACCCTCCGTCTCGCGCAGGTCGAATCCATAGAAGCGGAGCATCACATCGAACGAACGGCGCAGCGCTGCGCGAAGCTCGGGACGGGCGTGGAAGGCGCGGATCGTCGCGTCGTCGAGCGTCGGCGCCGCGGGATTGACGGGGCTCTGTTCCCGCAACGGGAAGAGCCATTGGATGAAGTCGTGGTGCGCCTCGAGGTCGTCGTGCGAAAATGCCTGAATCTCCGCGAGCGTGCGCCCCCGGTGGTCAGTGCCGGTTCCGTCGTGGAATGCCACGATGCCGCTCGGCCGACTCACCGCGCCACCCACCGCGCCTGCGCCTGGCGCATCAGCTCGAACGCATGGCCGTCGTCCTGCTCGCGGGTGCGGCCGAGGAGGCCTTCCCTCCACCTGATCGGGATCGCGTCCGTCCCATGCAGCGCGCCGACCGCCGCGCCGACGATGGCGGCAACGGTATCGTTGTCCCGCGCATCATTCACAGCGCGCACGATCGCCTCCTCGGCGTCATGGCCGTGGCGCATGAGGATGTAGAGCACCGTCGGCACCGTCTCGAGCAGGTAGGCGCCGGAGTACCAGGAGTTGCCGGCGGTTCGGGCATCGAGGTCGCGCGCGAGGGCGTCGGGCAGGCGCTGCTCGAGGAAGGCCCAGAGCGGGCCATCGTACGTGTCGCCGGGGATGCGCGAGCGGTAGTGGGTGTCACCACCCTCGAGCGGCTTCAGCACTTCGATGAAGCGCTCGAGCCACCACTCGGGCGCCGGCGGTTCATCCATGCCGAGCAGGTCCCAGAGCACTGCGATGAATGCGACGCACGATCCCGTGGACGCGCGGTCGTTGTGCGTGAGCGTCGCGGCGATGGCGGCATCGCTCCAGAGCGCCGGCGTCGGGTTTCTCACGTGCGGCAGCAGCACCGGTGCGATGCGCATGAGCGCCCCGTTGCCGGCCGATCGCGCGCCGGCCTCGTGCCAGGGGAGGCCCTCATCCTTGTAGTTGCCGACGAACTCGCGCACCGCCGAGCCGATGCCGAAGATCCGGCTGCTGCAGAACTTCTTCGCAAGTGCATCGGAATCGACACCGCCCTGCTCGAGCATCGACTCGAGCGTCCACATGGCGAGCTGGGTGTCGTCGGAGGGGAGGCCAACCTCACGCCCGCCGGCGCGGTGATGCGGGAGGTAGTTGCGAATCTCGCCATGGGCGTCGAATCGTCTGTGGGGCAGCTGGGATTCCGACGTGTTGCCGAGGCTGTCGCCGATCATGAGACCGAGCAGCATCCCCTCGAGGCGGGGCCAGGGGTCGGGCCCGGTGAGCGCAGGTGGCGTGCGGTCGAAGACCTCCGGAGCAGGTGCGAGGTCGACGTGCCCGGACGCGACGTGCTTGCGGAGGGACTCGCGGGAGTCGAAGGTGGTCATCGTACCAGCTTGGGTGCGGCGGGACGCAGGCATAATCGGTGGGCAGGCGGCAATCATACCATCGGCCCATGACACCGGACAGCCGGCCCACTGTCAGACCCTCTGGTGATATTGGAAGCATCCAGGTCCGCCCACAGATCCGATTTCCCGGAGGCCGCATGTCCCGCAATCCCACCCCTGCGCCGTCGGCCCTCATGGGGATCGTCCGCGAGTCCCTCGCCGGTCACGGCTTCAACTGGACCGAGCTCGACGACGTGACGGTCGTCCTGAAGTTCCGCGAGCAGCACTCGAACTACGACGTGATGGTCACGGCGGACGACGCGGTCGACGTGGCGTCGAGCTACTGTGTCATCCCGGCGCACATCCCGCCCGACCGGCGCGCGGCGGTGGCCGAGGCGATCATGCGGGTGAACTACGCGCTGCGGTACGGCAAC
>JACDHQ010000607.1 GCA_013820975.1 Gemmatimonadaceae bacterium | reverse complement strand
GCTGTCGGGCATGCGCACTGTTGTCCCGGTATCGAACACCTCGCCGCCCGACTTGGGAGCGCCCCGTCTCACCCTCAGGTGTATTCGGGAGGCGGGCGACCGATGTACTCGGCAGGGACGGTGGCGCGGAGTCTCTCTTCGGGGGGGCAGCCGTTCAACCCTTTCGAGAGGAAATGCACGATGCTGCGATCAGTGTCGGCGGATGCGCGATTCGCCGCGCGGTCGCTGAGCCGCGCCGCCTCGCCGCGCGCGCGGGATCCCTGTAGAATGCCGCATGTCCGGCGGCGCCCGGCGCCGTCGTGGCGACGAGCGGGCGTCCCACTCCCGTAAGGAGAGAGCACACATAATGTCAACGCTCCAGATGGATCGTCGATCCTGGTTCCGTGCGGTCCTTGGCGCCGGCGCGCTCTACGGCCTCGACGCGGCGTTCACGTGCGACCGGACCGATGCTGCGCAGGCAGGTCCGCGCGACAACGTCAAGGTCACCGGCATCGAGACCTTCGTCCTGACGAACTCGTGGGTCTTCGTCAAGGTCACCACCGACGCGGGCATCGTCGGCTGGGGTGAGATGCTCAAGGACGATGCGAAGGCCTGTGCCGCCGGGGCGCTGGAGGTGGGCCAGTACCTGATCGGGCAGGATCCCAGCCGCGTGGTGCATCACTGGCAGGCGATTCACCGGGGCGCGTTCTATCGCGGCGGGCCGATCAAGACGGCTATCTCGAGCGGCATCGATCAGGCGCTCTGGGACATCAAGGGGAAGATGTACGGCGTGCCCGTCTACAGGCTGCTCGGCGGCCCGACGAGGGACCGGATACGCGTGTACGGTCGGCCGAACCCCGAGAACGGCGTCAATGCGATGAAGACGCAGCTCCGCGCCTTCGGCCGCGGCCCCATCAAATACGTCGAGGGGCAGAAGTACGTGGACGGCTGCGTCGAGTTCTTCAAGGGGCTGCGCGAGAAGCACGGTCCGGACGTCGACATCGGCGTCGAATTCCACGGCGAAGTGCAGCCGCCGACGGCGCTGCTGCTGATGAAGGCGCTCGAGCCGTACAACCCGTGGTTCTACGAGGAGATCGTGCAGCCTCTCAACGTGGACCTGATGGCCGAACTGGCGCGCAAGACACACATCCCGATCGCCACGGGCGAGCGGATCTTCACGAAGTGGGGCTTCAAGGAGATCCTCGAAAAGCGGGCGGCGACGATCCTGCAGCCGGACGTCTGTTATGCGGGCGGCATCACGGAGCTGAAGATCATCGCCGGCATGGCGGAGGCGTACTACACGCCGCTCGCGCCGCACAATCCGCAGGGGCCCTGCTCGCTGGCCGCCAGCATGCAGATCGCCGCAGCGATTCCCAATTTCCTGATCCAGGAGCGCGGGGACAACGAGTACAGCGAGCTGCTGGCCACGCCGCTGCCGCCGATCGCCAACGGCCACCGCCCGTTGCTCACCGGCCCCGGGCTGGGCATCACGATTGACGAGGACAAGCTCAAGGCGCAGGTCGGCGAGCCGAGACCGTACCTGCCACGGTTTGATCCCGACGATGGGTCGGTCGTGGATTGGTAGCCGGCGGCCCGGGCGCCAGGAGAGAGCGGCTTACCCGTCCGCTGGCCGGACGATGAGGTACCACACCCGGAACCCTCTGCCCCGCCCGGGCTCCGTCGCCAGCAGCACCCGATCCGACCCAGGCTTGATGAGCCTGGCGGGTACGCCGACGCGGCACGTTCCGAACCGAACGGCGCTGCTCCCCGGCTCGCACCGCGAGATCAGCTGGCCGTTGACGACGATCTGGATCGGCGCCGGATCGTCGTCTGGCGCCGCCGGATCGTTCCACGGATCGACGCGCAGGGTGACCTCATAGTTCGCATCCGGCGGGAGCGGCAGGCGGAGAGTCGCACGCCAGCCGTCCGCGACCCGAGTGGGCATCCCGTCGCCAGGTCCCTTTCTCCATTCAGGCCCGAAGAACGGGCCATCCCGGTCGAGGGCCATGATCGTGTGGGACTCGCCGGCCGCAAGCGCCTCCCGGACCACGTGGACCGGCAGCACGCGGCTCATCACGTACGACGCAGCGAGGCTCCCGAGCACCGTCACGAGGACCCAGGTCACCGGCGCCCGCACCGCGTAGAGGTCAGGGAGGACGGGTCGTCGGAGCCATGCCAGCAAAGCCACGGCCGACACAATCGCGAGGGCGCCCGCGAGCAGGAAAAATGGATACGCGTGCATCGTGAACCGCCAGTCCGCGATGAGCGTCCACGTCCAGGCATACGGCAGCAGCGATGACACCAGCACGACCAGCAG
>JACDHQ010000606.1 GCA_013820975.1 Gemmatimonadaceae bacterium | reverse complement strand
ATCCGTGAGGGACTGGAGCTCGCCGCCCAGCATGGCGTGCCCCGCGCTGTCCGCGCGTTCATCTCCGAGCATCACGGCACGGGATCGATCTCCTACTTCCTCGAGAAGGCGAAGGAGCGCGACGGCAGCGTCAACGCGGCGGACTTCACCTATCCGGGGCCTAGGCCGCAGAGCGCGGAGACGGCCGTCGCGATGCTCGCCGATGGCGTCGAAGCCGCCGTGCGCGTGCTCAACGAGCCGAATGCGGATCGCGTCCGCGAGGTCGTCCGTCACATCATGAAGCAGCGCATGGACCAGGGCGAGTTGCGCGACGCGCCGGTGACCCTTCGGCAGCTCGACACGATCGAGCGGGAGTTCACGCGGGTGCTGGCCGGCATGTACCACAACCGCATCGAGTACCCCGCGGCCAGCGGCGGCGTGACGTCGGAATTCGCATCCACATGAGCCGCGCCGTGGACGTCGCGCTCGACGGCGTGCGTATCCCTGTGTCGCGTGCCCGCGTCGCGGACGTGGCCACGGCCGTGCTCAAAGCCGAGAAGGTGGCGCACGCCCTCCTGTCGATCGCGTTCGTCAGTCGCGAACGCATCGCGGCGCTCAATCGCGAGCACCTCGGGCACATCGGCGCTACCGACGTGATCTCGTTCGCCTTCGTCCGGGCCACCGACACCGACCCGGTGATCGGCGACATCTACATCTGCGCGGACGTCGCGCGGGCTGCCGCGAAGGAGCGCCGGATCGGCGTCCGCGACGAGCTCACCCGCCTCGTCATCCACGGCACGCTGCACGTGCTCGGCTACGACCATCCCGACGCCGAGGGACGCGAGCAGTCGCCGATGTGGAAGCGCCAGGAGCAGCTCCTGGCCCGCGTGTCACGTTGATCCCGCGCCGGTGAGCGTCCTTGCGTGGGGAATCGCTGCGGGATCAACGGCGCTGGCTGCGGTGCTGGCCGCCACCGACGGGGCGGTGATGTCGCGCCATGCGGTCGGCAGTGCCGACGCCACCCGGGCAGAGCCGATCAGCGCCGGTGAACGGGCGCACCGGGCGCTTGCGTTCGGCCGGGTGATCTCGCTGCTGGTGGCCGGCGCGGCGCTCGCCTTCGCCACCGGAGTCCAGCGGCCGCTGAATGGAGCGCCCCTGGCGGCCGCCGTCATCGCGGCGCTCGCCGTCATCGCGGTCGTCGAGGGCGCGGCGCGAACGTTCGGCCTCACCCTGCGCGACCGCGCATGGCAGCGGCTCGCACCGGTCGCCCGCGTTGCCGAGGTCGCGCTGGCCATCCCCCTGGCGGTGGCCGCGGCCGTCGAGCGGCGGCTCCAGCAGGCCCTCCCCGAACGTCCCAGCGGCGCGGTCGAGCGCGAGACGTCCGCCGAGCAGTTCAGGCAGGTCGTGGCGGCGGAGGCGGAGGAGTACGGCGTCTCCCGCCGCGAGGCGGCACTGATGCGCGGCGCCTTCACGCTCGGCGAGACGGAAGTGCGCGAGATCATGGTCCCGCGCGTGGATATCGTGGGCGTGGAGCTCGATACCCCGTGGTCCGAAGTCGTCGATCGGGCGCGCAGCGCCGAGCACGCGCGGATCCCGGCGTATCACGAGACGCTCGACGACATCGTCGGCATTCTCTACGTCAAGGACATGCTGGCCTCCGTGATCGCCGGCGAGCCGCCGGCGGAAGGCTGGCAGCAGCTCGTGCGGCCGACCACCTTCATCCCGACGTCCAAGCGGATCGACGACCAGCTGCGCGAGTTCCAGGCGACGGGCGGTCACATGGCAGTGGTGATCGACGAGTTCGGCGGCACCGCCGGCATCGTGACGTTCGAGGACATCCTCGAGGAGATCGTTGGCGAGATCCAGGACGAGCACGACGTCGAGGAGCCGCCCGTCGAATCCGAGGAAGGCTCGCGCTTCTGGGTGGCCGGGCGGGTGTCGCTCGATGAACTCGCCGAGCTGCTCGACATCCCGCTCGACCTCGAGGGCGTGACGACCGTGGCGGGCATGGTGTACACGCTCCTCGGCCGGGTGCCGCGAGCGGGGGAGAGCTTCACCCACGGGCCGTACAAGGTGGTCGTGGAGCGCGTGAGGCTCCGCCGCATCGAACGGGTGTACTTCGAGCGGCGTGCAGGCGGCGGTGCCGACGCAGGAGGCGCCCGATGACGCGGCTCATCCTGCCACTCGTCATCGTGCTCGCAGTGGTCGGTTGGCTCACCGCGGGGTCGATGGCCGTTCGCTCGGTCAGCCGGATCTGGCTGCGCCACTGGGCCGAGCGCCGGCTGCGCGGGGCGGCGACAGCACTGACCTACCTGGAG
>JACDHQ010000087.1 GCA_013820975.1 Gemmatimonadaceae bacterium | reverse complement strand
CTCGTCCCTCATCCCGAATCAGATATCCAGGCTCTTCACGAACTTCGCATTCTGCTCGATGAACCGCCGCCGGGGCTCCACGTCGTCGCCCATCAGCGTCTGGAACGTGTGGTCCGCCATGACCGCATCTTCCAGGTTCACCTTCATCAGCGTGCGGCGCACGGGATCCATCGTCGTGTTCCACAGCTGCTCGGGGTTCATCTCGCCGAGGCCCTTGTAGCGCTGGATGTTGATGTTCCCGCGCCCGTCGCCGGCGCTCAGCCGCGCGACGATCTCCTCCCGCTCGGCCTCGTCGTAGACGTAGTACTCGTCCTTCCCCTTGGCCACGCGATAGAGCGGCGGCTGCGCGATGTAGATGTAGCCCGCGTCGATCAGCTCCGGCATCTGGCGGAAGAAGAACGTCAGCAGGAGGGTGCGGATGTGCGCGCCATCCACGTCCGCGTCCGTCATGATGATGATCTTGTGGTAGCGCGTCTGCTCGATGCTGAAGTCATCCTTGATGCCCGAGCCGATCGCGGTGATGATCGTCCGGATCTCCTCGTTCGACAGCACCTTGTCGATGCGGGCCTTCTCGACGTTGATGATCTTGCCGCGGAGTGGCAGGATTGCCTGGAACTGGCGGTTGCGCCCCTGCTTCGCCGAGCCGCCGGCCGAGTCACCCTCGACGAGGTAGATCTCGCAGAGCGCGGCGTCGGTGAGCGTGCAGTCGGCGAGCTTGCCCGGCAGGTTGCCGATGTCGAGCGCGCTCTTCTTGCGGGTCAGGTCGCGCGCCTTGCGGGCAGCCTCGCGGGCACGCGCAGCCGATACCGCCTTCTCGATGATGATGTTGGCGGTCTTCGGGTGCTCCTCGAGGTACTGCTGGAGGTACTCGCCGACCACCGACTTGACGGCGCCCTCGACCTCGGAGTTGCCGAGCTTCGTCTTGGTCTGCCCCTCGAACTGCGGCTCGCGGACCTTCACCGACAGCACGGCCACCATCCCCTCGCGCGCATCGTCGCCCGAGAGCGAGATGTCCTTGTCCTTCTTCGCGAGGCTCGAGCCCTTCTGCATGTAGAGGTTGATGACGCGCGTCAGCGCGCTCTTGAACCCCGTGAGGTGCGTGCCCCCCTCGTGCGTGTTGATGTTGTTCACGAACGAGAAGGTCGTGTCGTTGTAGCCGTCGTTGTACTGCAGGGCCAGCTCGATCTCGACGTCGTCCTTCGTCGTCTCGATGTACACGACATCCGGGTGCAGCGGCTTCTTGTTGGAGTTCAGGAACTTCACGAACTCCTTCAGCCCGCCCTCGGCGTGAAACGTCTCCTCGCGAACGGTGCCGTCCTCGTTCACGCGCTCGTCGCGCAGCGTGATCGTCACGCCCTTGTTGAGGAAGGAGAGCTCGCGGAGGCGCAGCGCCAGCGTGTCGTACGAGTAGACCGTGTGGGTGAAGATCTCGTGGTCGGGCTTGAACCAGACCTTCGTCCCCCGCTCCTTCTTCGGGACCTCGCGGAGGACCTTGAGCCCGGTCTTCGTCCCACCACGGATGAAGTCCATGTAGTGCTCCTTCCCGTCCCGCTTCACCCAGACGCGCAGCTGCTCCGAGAGCGCGTTGACGACCGAGACGCCGACGCCGTGCAGGCCACCCGAGACCTTGTAGCTGTCCTTGTCGAACTTGCCGCCGGCGTGCAGTACGGTCATCGCGAGCTCGACGCCGGGGATCTTCTCCACCGGGTGGACGTCGACCGGGATGCCACGGCCGTTGTCTTCGACCGTGACCGAGTCGTCGGCGTGGATGATCACCGAGACCCTGTCCGCATGCCCCGCGAGCGCTTCGTCGATCGAGTTGTCGACTACCTCGTACACGAGGTGGTGAAGGCCGCGCTCCGACGTGGATCCGATGTACATGCCCGGGCGCTTCCGGACCGCCTCGAGCCCCTTGAGAACCTGGATCTGTCCCGCGTTGTACTGCTGCGCCTGGTCGGCGTTGCTCGTCGTCGCCACTGAGGATTCACTCCGATTCCGATCGGTTTTCACAGCCCGAAGATCAGCCGAAGCGGCGGGCTCTGCTCAAACGATGAAATCTAGCGATCAGGCGCCTTGGGCGCAACTATTTCCACGACGTGTAACTCCTTGCCCGGTAACGTGTTAGCGGGCGGGAACCACGGGTGCCGATCCCTCGAAACTTGCCGGCTTTCACGTGGTGCCGAAAGTGGTCCTGAAAACGCGCACAACAGGGTTCACCACCAGGCACGGAGCACACGGGTAAACGGGATGCGTAGTCTCCGTGTTCTCTGTGGACTCCGTGACCCCGTGGTACAAAGACGCCTTGCCGATTGCTGGTGACCCTGCGCCTACCGCCTCAGCAGCCACCGGATCCGCTTGACCGGTGCGCGGCCGTCCTTGGCATTGAGGGACTTCAGCAGCTCGGGCTCGAGCAGCGACAGCTCGTTCATCCACGCGTTCGTCGTCACCCCGACGAACAGCGTCCCGTCCGACGTGATCGACTGCGGCGCTGTGACGGCGGCGATCTGCGGGCCCACGAGCGATGCCCACTCCGGGATGATCTGCGCCTGCTCCACCCGCTCCGACACGCCGGCCTGCTTCAGGACATCGCCAAGCAGATTGCCGATCGTCTGCGGCTTCTGGGGCTTGAGGTCAGGGTTCGTGTCCCTCGTCCGGCGCCCTCCCCGATGGCCGCCCATGCCGCCGCCATGCCCGCCGCTCATGACGCTCCTCCTTCCAGCGGCGACACCTGACCCGATACCACCCGGAACCGCTCCAGCCGTGGCAGCTCCGCCGGGATATCGGCCTCGCGCGGCACGGCCAGGATCGTCTGGCCGATCCCCGCCTCGGCGAGCAGCCGCACGATGCGCGATGAACGGCGCACGTCCAGTTCCGCGAACGGATCGTCGAGCAGGAACATCGGGGTCCGTCCCCGTCGCTCGCGCAGGGTCTCCGCTTCGACGATCCGGAGTGCAATCGCCGCCGTACGCTGCTGTCCCGCGGAGCCGAACGTCCGCATGTCGCGCCCGTCGATGGCCAGCACGAGATCGTCCCGATGCGGGCCGCTGTGCGTCAGCCCGCGCCTGAAGTCGAGCGGCCGTTTCGCCGCGAGCGCCTGCAGCAGTGCCGAGCGCAGGTCGGGCGAGTCGGCCAGCGGCACCTCGTAGCGCATCGACACCGGTGCGCCCTCCCCGATGGCGGCGCAGCGCTGCGAAAAGCGCATGGCGTATTCAGCGGCCCACTCGATGCGGTGCGTCCACAGCACGGCCCCGTGCTCGGCGAGCGGCTCCTCCCACACGGCAACGGCGCGGTCGTCGCGCGCGCCCCGCAGCGAATCGCGCAGGGCCGCATTCCTGCGCGTCAGGGCACCTCGGTAGCGCTGCAGCGCGCGCAGGTACGCGCGCGACGTGAGCGCGAGCACGACGTCGAGATAGCGGCGGCGGACGGCAGGTGTGCCGGCGACCAGCTCGATATCCGTCGGCGACAGCATCACCGACGGCAGCGCCCCGATCGCATCGCTCAGTCGCTCCTGCTCGCCGCCGTCGAGCCGGACGCGCTTGCGCTTGCCGTTGCGCACGAAGCCGACCGAGACGTCGTGCACGTCATCGGTCTCCACCGTCGCGGCAATGTGGAAGCCATCGGCGCCGAACCTCACCAGGTCGGCATCGCGCGCGCCGCGTGCCGAGCGGAAGAGCTCGAGGTAGTGGATCGCCTCGAGCAGGTTCGTCTTGCCGTGGCCATTCTCGCCGACGATCACCATGCCGTCATCGGGGATCGCGAGGTCGAGCCGCGCGAAGTTGCGGAAGTCGCGGGTCGCCAGCGTGCGCAGCGACGCGCGCGGCGCTGTCACCTGCCGGTGAAGCCCGGCGCGCGCTTGTCGAGGAACGCCTGCATCCCCTCACGCATATCGGCGGTCGAGGCGCAGAGGCCGAAATAGTCGGCCTCGACGAGCAGTCCTTCCGCGAGCGGGAGCTCGAGTCCGCGATCGACCGCATCGATGCACAGCGCAACGGCCTGCGGCCCCTGCGCGAGGATCGTGACGACGAGCGTGCGCGCCGCCTCGGCGAGCTCGCCGGCGGGATGCACCGAGTTGGCGAGGCCGATGCGCACCGCCTCCTGCGCGTCGACGATCTCGCCGGTGAGCAGCAGTTGCATCGCGCGTCCCTTGCCGATGAGGCGTGGCAGTCGCTGCGTGCCGCCGTACCCGGGCACGATGCCGAGCTTCACCTCGGGCTGGCCGAACTTCGCATGCTCCGAGGCAAGGCGGATGTGGCATGCCATCGCCAGCTCGCAGCCGCCGCCGAGCGCGAAGCCGTTGACTGCGGCCACGACCGGCTTGGGCGAGGTCTCGAAGCGGCGAAAGACCGCCTGGCCGCGCAGGGAGCGCTCCCGCGCGTCGAACGGCGACTGCGACGAGAGCTCGCTGATGTCGGCGCCGGCGATGAAGGCGCGGCCGGCGCCGGTGAGGATGATGCCGGCCACGTCGTCGCGGGTGCGCGCCTCGTCGATCGCCCGCCCGAGCTCCTCGATCGTTGCGTCGTTCAGCGCATTGAGCTTGTCCGGGCGGTTGACCGTGATCGTGGCAATCCGGTCGGCAACGCCGAACGTGATGAACTGGTAGGGCATGCAGGCGAATCTAACGGCCCGGACCGGATTTTGCCCTCCCGTCCGCTTCCACCCATGGCCACTTCCTGGATCCTCCGAAAAGGCACGAAGGCACGCGGATTCCGCTACGAGGACGCAGCGGGACGCCGGATCAGCGATGCCGCCACCCTCGCACGGATCGACGCCCTTCGGGTCCCGCCGGCGTGGACCGACGTCCACCTCGCGCGCCGCGCGCGCGCCGCGATCCAGGCGTGGGGTTTCGATGCGAAGGGGCGGCGCCAGTACCGCTACCATACGGAGGCGGCCGAGCGGGGGCAGCTGCGAAAGTACTACCGGGTGCGCGAGATGGGGCACGCGCTTCCGCGGCTGCGGCGACGAGTTCGCCGGGATGCGGCGTCGCCCCGGCAGGACGTCGGCACCGTCTCCGCGATCGTCGTGCGCCTGATCAGCGAGGGGTTCTTTCGCCCGGGCAGCGAGCGCTCGACTGAAGAGAACCGCACGTTCGGCATCACGACGATGCGGAAGTCGCATGTGCGCGTCGACGGGGACTGCGTCTATTTCCGGTACGTCGGCAAGGGGAGGGTGAGCCAGCGGCAGTGCGTGGTGGGGCGGGCGCTCGCCCGCGCCGTGGACCGGCTGCTGGAGTCACCGGGACGACGCCTCTTCCGCTTCCAGGACGGCGCAGGGCGCTGGCACGACCTCGATGCCCGGGACGTCAATCGCTACCTGCGGGAGCGGTGCGGGGTGGAGTACAGTGCGAAGGACTTCCGCACCTGGGGCGGTACGCTGCGCGCGGCGACGGTGCTCGCCGAGCTGGGCGCCGCGGATTCGGCCACCGACGCAAAGCGGAGCGTGGCGATGGCGATGCGGCTCGTCTCCGCGGAGCTCGGCAATACCCCCGCGATCTGCCGCAAGTCGTACGTGCATCCGATCGTCATCGCGAAGTATCTCGACGAAGGGGAGACCGTGGCGGTCAGGGGACGGGGGGCAGGCGCCGGGGGACACACCGCGGAAGAGCTGGCTCTGCTCGAGTTCCTCGACCGGCACTTTCCGGAGCGGCGTGACACGCCGCGTGCGCGTGAGCGCAAGCCGGCTGCGCCCCGGCCGCCGGCAGCGAAGCGCGCGTCGGCGAAGCGCGCGCCAGCCGCACGCAAGCGCCTGACGGGGCGCCGTTCCAGCCGATAGCTTCCGGTCATGGCCACGAAGCACGTCCTCGCGATCGACGCAGGCACGACCGGCGTCACCTGCCTCGTCGTCGGCGCCGATGGCACGATCGCCGGCCGTGGCTACCGTGAGTTGCAACAGCATTACCCGCAGCCCGGCTGGGTAGAACACGATCTCGCCGAGATCGCGGACGCGGTGCGCGTGGCTGGCCGCGAGGCGGTCACGGCCTCGGGCACGACGCCAGTCTGCATCGGGATCACCAACCAGCGCGAGACAGTCGGTGTCTGGCAGCGCAGCAGTCTCGGGCCGCTGCGTCGCGCGATCGTCTGGCAGGACCGACGCACCGCGCCGCGGTGTGCAGCGCTTGGCGACCGCGCCGACTGGCTGCGCGAGCGCACCGGGCTCGAGGTCGATCCGTACTTCTCGGCGACGAAGCTCGAGTGGCTGCTCAACGAGGGCGGCATCCGCGACGAAGTCGGCGCGACGGGGATCGACGGCGGCGACTTGTGTGCCGGAACGATCGACAGCTGGATCATCGCCCAACTCACCGGCGGTGCGGTGCATGCAACCGATCCCACCAATGCCTCGCGGACGATGCTCTACGACATCGACGAGCGCGGGTGGAGCGCCGAGCTGTGCGAGGTGTTCGGCATCCCGATGTCGATGCTGCCTGAGGTGCGGCCGTCGTCCGGCTCCTTCGGCACCGCGGGCGCCGGCTGGTTCGGGATGGAGCTGCCCATTCTCGGCGTCGCGGGGGACCAGCAGGCGGCACTCTTTGGGCAGGGGGCCTGGACGCCGGGCTCGGGAAAGAACACCTACGGGACCGGCGCATTCGTGCTCATGAATGTCGGCGCGGCCCGCCCGCCGGCCGCAAAAGGGGTGCTGACGACGATCGCGTGCGACGCGCAGGGAGGCGCGGTCTACGCGCTCGAGGGCGCGATCTTCATCGCGGGCGCCGCAGTCCAGTGGCTGCGCGATGCACTTGGCATCATCGAGACGGCCGCGGAAACGGAAGCGCTGGCGCGTTCGCTCGCATCGAACGAGGGCGTGTACTTCGTTCCCGCGCTCACTGGGCTCGGGGCACCGGAGTGGGAGCCGGCAGCGCGGGGCATGATCGTCGGCCTCACGCGGGGAAGCAGCCGGGCGCACCTTGCACGCGCCGCGCTGGAGTCGATGGCATATGCGACCGCCGACGTGCTGGCCCTGATGGGCGACCGCGCGAACGTGCGGTTCGAGCGCCTGCGCGTGGATGGCGGTGCCGCGGCCAACGACTGGCTGATGCAGTTCCAGGCCGACGTGCTCGGCGTCCCTGTGGAGCGCCCTGCAATCGTGGAGACCACCGCACTCGGCGCCGCCGGGCTCGCGGGTCTTGCGGCCGGCGTATGGCCTGATGCCGAATCGTTCCTGCAGGCGCGGACCGTCACCGTGTTCGAGCCGGCGGCGGACCGGTCCACTGACGCCGCCCTGGCCGGCTGGCATCGTGCGGTCCGCGCGACGGTCGGCTGGGCACGGGACGCGGAGCGGGAGCGATGACGCGAAACCGAATCCCCCGGCGCGAGCTGCCGGCCCTGCTCGATGCGCATCGCGCCGCGATGCTCGCGTGCCGCGCGTGTGCGCACCACCGGGATGTCGTACCGATCGCGTCGGACGCGCGGCGTCCGCGCGCAATGATCGTCGGGCAGGCGCCGGGCATCACCGAGGCAGGCGGCGGAAGGCCATTCGCCGGGCAGGCGGGGCGCACGCTCTTCCGCTGGTTCGCGCGCGCCGGGTTCGACGAGCACACCATCCGCGACACCGTGTAC
>JACDHQ010000605.1 GCA_013820975.1 Gemmatimonadaceae bacterium | reverse complement strand
CGCACGCACCTCTTCGTCGTGCAGCGGCGCACGCACCTCGACCTCCCGGAAGAAGACGGCCACGCTCCGGTCGTCGTCAGGACGAATGTACGGAGCGATGTCGACATCCATCCCGGAGAGGTCCGCGGCGGTATCGAATAGATCCAAGAGGTCGCGTCGACGCAGCACGACAGGCTCGTCGGCGACCTCGTCCACCGCGATCTCCTCGAGGGCGGAGGGAGAGAGCGATGTGCCGACGAGACTGAGTAGCGCCTGACGGGTCGCAGAGAGGTCCTCCACGGCATAGGGCGCGGCGGCCTTCATGCCGCGGGCGTCGGCGCTCAGCTCGCCGGCGTCCAACCACAGGACATCGGATTCGGCGTACTCGCCCGCGCGGTTGCAACGGCCCAGGCGCTGGACGACGGAGGAGAAGGGCGCGCTCTCAGTCACCAGTGTGCGAGCCGAGAGGTCGACACCGGCCTCGATGACCTGGGTGGCCACGACGATCGTGCCTTCAGCCGGCGGAGGGGCGAGCGCTTCGCCCATGCGCGCCGCACGATCGGGCGGCCGGTAGCGCGAATGCAGCAGGACCACATCCGGGCGTTCGGGGGCGTGGCGGAGCAGCCGTTCCAGAGCCTCCGCGATCGCTTGGGCGCGGTCTACCGTGTTGACCACGGCGAGGGTGCGGGTGTCCGGGACATGGCGGTCAGCAAGCACCTCGGCGATCCGCCGCCCGAACCGCTCTGCCGTCTCACCGGCGATGTCGATCCGCTCCAGGGTCTTCTTGGCCTGTAGGCGCGCGAGAAGGGCGCCGGCTCGGTCGCCCTGCGGAAGGGCGAGAACTCGAGCTTCGCGATCACGGTCGATCGTGCGCAGCGCCGCGAGGTCGACGGTCGCGGACGCCCAGATCGTCTGACAAGGGGCGACCGTGCCGAGCTTGTCGCGCAACCCATCAAGCTGAGCCGAGGTCGCTCGCGCGGGGCCCATGAGCTGCACCTCGTCGAATACCCACCGGCAGTCGTTGTTGAGCAGCCCGAAGGCCACCGGCCAGCCGTAGCGGCTCTCGGCGTACCCGCGGTTGAGCGCCCGCGAGAGCAGCATGTCGATGGTGCCGACAAGGATCTGGGGTCGGTGCGGATGCTCTCGCCAGTCCGTCGCTTCCTCGCCGCCCATGAGGAGGTGGAGCCCCACGTCCTCTGTGAGCTCTAGGCGCTTGAGCAGTTCCTGCGCCACGTTTGCGGTCTGCTCCACCAGCGTGCGCATCGGGAGCGCGTAGACGAGCCGGCGCGGAGCATGCTGTTGGACGAGGCGGTTGAAGAGCCAAGCGCAGACCAGGGCCTGCGTCTTGCCGCTGCCGGTGGGCACCGCGAGCACATCAGGTGGCCGTTCAGCCAGCGCGAGATCCGCTTGATAGCGATACGGCGTCCGCCCCGTCGCCGCGGTGAAGAACGCTTCGAAGTTCGACGGAAGAGGCGTCACTGGGGTAGGTGTCGCGGCCAGGCCCTTCGATCTGACACTCGGCGACGCTACCGAGTCGGCTCGTCGCGTGACAGCTTGGAAACAGTAGCATCCTTTCCAACGGGCGTGCTACAGTCACGGCATGGCCCGGACGGTATCGGTGCGTCAGCTCCGAAACGAGACGGCGGAGGTCATGGCCGCCGTGCAGGCGGGTGAGCGCTTGCAACTGACCGTCAACCGCACACCGGTGGCAGACATCGTTCCGCACGTGCCTGAGCGCGGACCGTGGGTCTCCTCCGACGAAGTCCGACGGATTCTCGTCGAGGCCCCTGCGGATCAGGGCCTGTTGGAGGACCTGGCCGGCGTGCGCGGCCAGCTCGTCGATGACTGGGAATGAAGGCCATCGCAGACACTTCGGTGTTCATCGCCCGCGAGTCCGGGAGGCCGCTTGGAGAGCTTCCCGAGGAGATCGCGGTGTCCGTCGTCACTGCCGCAGAGTTGGAGCTCGGCGTCCTGCGCGCCGACGACGCTGACGTGCGCGCGACGCGGGTTGCGACCCTCTCGCAGGTCCGCAGCACGTTCCCGTTGTTACCTGTCGACCAGGGAACCGCCTCGTGCTTTGCGCGGATCGCCGATGGCGAGCTGCGTGCCGGGCGCAAGCTGCGCCGACACGACGCCTGGATCGCGGCCACGGCGATGCGCCACGGTGCGGCGGTTGTCACCCAGGACGCGGACTTCGGCTCGTTCTCCTCGGTGATGGTGCTGCGGGTCTGACGGGCACGCAGCGCGAGCGGCGGCGCGAACTTTCGCGCGCGACGTTGTCATGCGCGGGATCGATCGGCCCAATCCCGTGCTACACAGGTTC
>JACDHQ010000604.1 GCA_013820975.1 Gemmatimonadaceae bacterium | reverse complement strand
CATCTCAGCCAGGACGTGAATCTTGCCGTCGCGGAAAGGGCCGTCAGACCTCTGGCTCATCCGGCGCTCGTTTCCTTGGCGGGCCGGTACACGTAGGTCGCGTCGGGACCGTAGACCCGGTATTCGCACGTCGCAGCGCCGGCTCGGACCAGCACCTCGAAGGTCTCGCGGCGAAAGCCGCGGTTATAGACGGAACCGCGCGCGCGGGTAGCGTGCGCGGTCAGCTTCCCGCACCGCTTCAGCTCTTCGAGCGCGTCGCGTTGGCGCGGAGTGAGCGTCACCGGGTGTCCCTCTGATCGCGGCCAGCACTCAAGTCGTCAAGGCGATTCAGCTCGATAGTGATGCGCGCGATGTGCCCCGTGGGCTCATCATCCGGTCCGAACACGCGGACATCGAACGAGAACCCGCGCGGGGTGCGGTAGTCGATGATCGGCGTCGTCTCGTGCCGCTTGCGCACTGCGCCATGTGCGAGCCTGGCGAGGGCTTGCATGAGCGCATACTCGCGGCCGATGATCCGCAGCTTTCGCTCTTGCTCAGACATGCGCGGTCCGGTGGGGGCGGTGGGCGTCGAGCGCGGGGACGGTCAGGTCACGGTGGCGCTCGCGGGTGGTGCCCGCGCCCAGGGTGATCTGGACGATCAGGCGGGTCCGAGCGACGCGCTGGACGGTGCCGGTGTAGTCGGAGCTGTAGCGGCGGACGATGACGCGCTCGCCGGGTCGGTAGCTGCCGGCGACGGTCTCGGGATCGACCGGGGCGATGTAGCGCAGGGCGCTGCGGGGCACGTCGTGGGTTCGCCCGGCGTGGCGCCAGAACACGGCTTCGTCGCCGAAGGCGTCACGGCCGACGCGCTCGAACCAGCCGTGTCGGATGATGGTGCCCTGGTTGGTCAGCCACGCGACCTCGATGGGCTGGCCGGTGGTGAGGCGGGTGGTGAGGTCTTCGAGTGTGGCCATCGTCATGTTCCCTCTCCGGTTCGGTGCGGCTACCTGTTCCTCGGCGGATGGTATACCCGCGCGCGTGCAACTGCAACCCGAGCCATGCGTCAGACTGTGCGCGTGTACGCGCGCTCTGCCGAGCGACGGGGCATGTTCTCGTCGCTGCGCAGAACCGCGGCCACTTCTCGTCGGGCGGGGCGGCGCTAAGCGTGTTCGGCGCGGCCGCGGGTGCTAGCGCTCATGGTGCTCGGCCTCGGGGAGGTTGCGGATGTCGCTCAGGGTGCTCTCGAACTCGTCACGCTCAGGGTCGTCGACGTCGTGGCAGCGACGCTCGCGGCGCGCGCGGACTTGCTCGCCGGCCTGGCGGACCTGCGTCGCGCCGCGGCCCCCGGCACGCGCTACGCGCCCTGTGGCCCTGCCGAGCTTGAGTACGACGAGCAGTACGACGATCAGCGCGAGGTAGCCGGCGCCGATGTAGAACGCCACCGTCCAGAACAAGCGGGCGCTCACCACGTCCCACGCGATCTCGACGAGGAACCGGCCGGGCTCGGTGAAGCGCGCCAGGCACCACACCACGACGGCCGCGATCAGCAGCCGGCCAGCGGTGAGCCGGCGGCGCGGCGGGCGGTCGAGCGGCTGGCTCACGCGGGGTCTCGCAGGTCGCCGACGGTGCTCGCGTACTCGCACTGCGAGCAGGTCAGGGTCACGTCGTCGCGTAGGGGCGTGAAGTCGCGCTGGACGAGGGCGTGTAGGTCCCGCTTGGTCGCCAAGACCTCCGCCGGGCGGACCTGGCCCTCACGGGTCAAGTGGACGCTGAGCAGGAGCGGGAGATCGACGTGGGCGAGCAGGTGCCCGATTCCGCACGCCGGGCACGGCAGCGCGGCCGTCTTGGGCTCAGCCGCCGGCCGTGCGCGCCGCTGCTGGTCGGCGGGCTCGGTTGCGGCCGCGTGACGAAACTCCTCGGCCGCTTCGTCGCGGCGCTCGGCTGGGGAGGGGTCGGGGTCCGGTTGCCGGCGTCGTCGGCGGAAGAGCGGGCTCATCGGGGGCCTGAGCTACCCATCGCTTACGACCACCCGCCACGCCTCGACGGCGCCCTCGTCTGTCGTGTACTCGCACTCCACGATCGCCCCAAAGGACAGGTGAAGATCATCGCCGACCCGGGCGGCGCGCACCACGCAGCGCTCGACCACGTAGCTGACTTTGAAGTAATCGCGAGGCTCGTCATGGTCGAGCACGACCTTGAGCGCTGTTGCGGCGTCGTCGGCCAGGACCCACCACGTGTTCCCGGTCGCCTCGTCCACGTAGGGGTGCTCGCAGGCGACGTAGCCATCGGGAATCGTCGGCGGTCGGGTCACAGCAGCGTCGTCTC
>JACDHQ010000603.1 GCA_013820975.1 Gemmatimonadaceae bacterium | reverse complement strand
GAGCACGGATGCTCCGGCCGTTCGCTCGTCTGCCTCATGGTCGAAACGCGAGGGCCATCTGCCAAGTCGGGAATCCGCGTTCATCCGCGTTCATCCGCGTTCATCCGCGTCCACCGGACTCGTTGCGCGATGGCTGCCGGGCCGCTGAGGCGGTCGCACGACAAGCCCGGGGACGCATCACATCCGCGCGATGACCCCTTCGATGAGCCCCTCGAACTGCGCCGCGACACGTGTCGTCGTCTCGATGACCTCGGCATGCGAGAGCGGATGCGGTGAGATGCCGCAGGCCTGGTTGGTGATGCAGCTGATGCCGAGCACCCGCATGCCCATCGCCCGGGCCATGATCACTTCCGGCACGGTGGACATGCCCACGGCGTCGGTCCCGAGGCGCTCGAGCATCCGCACTTCCGCCGGGGTTTCGTACGTGGGGCCGAGGAGCCCTGTATAGACGCCGGAGTCGAGCGTGATCCCCTGCGCTTCCGCGACCTGGCGAGCGAGGGCGCGCAGCTCTGGATCATAGGGGGCGGTCATGTCCGGGAACCGCTCGTCGCCGTGCTCGAGGGCGCCGATGAGTGGATTGCGGAACATGAAGTTGATGTGATCCTCGATCAGCATCAGGGTCCCGGGGAGCAGCGTGCGGCGCACGCCCCCCGCCGCGTTCGACACGATGAGCGTGCGGGCGCCGAGCGCGTGCAGCACGCGCACCGGAAACGCCGCGAGTGGCGCGCCGTGTCCCTCGTACATGTGAAAGCGCCCCGCAAGCATGACGACCGGCTTTCCACCGAGGGTGCCGGCGATCAGCGCACCCGCGTGGCCGACGACGGTCGCACCCGGGAATCCCGGGATCTCGGCAAAGCCGATCCGCGCCGCTCGCTGCACGCGGGCGGCGAGACCGCCGAGCCCCGAACCGAGGATGATGGCCGCCACGGGGGTCTCACCGCCGAGCGCCGTTGCGAGTCGGGACGCCACCGTGCTGGCGGCCTCGCGAGCCGCCGAGGCCCCATAGCTGTTGCGCCCGCGCATGTGGTCGGTCATGCGCCCGCCTCCGCGCGAAGCCGCGCGATGTCGGCCCGGGCACGCTCGGCGATCGGGGCGCGTTCGGCGGCGGCAAGGAATCCGCTCTCGAATCCGTTGAGCGCGACCTGCGCCAGCTCGTCGAAGGTGAACCCGAGCGCTGCGTTGGCCGCGGCGTATTCGTCCGTGAGTGTCACGCCGCTCATGAGCCGGTTGTCGGTGTTGAGAATGACGTTCAGGCCGCGATCGAAATACTCGCGGAGCGGATGGCGCGCCGATGACTCGGCGACGCGCGTCTGGACGTTGCTGGTGATGCAGATCTCGAGCGGCACGCGATGGGTGTTGGCGTACTCGGTGAGCTCACGGTCCTCGATGAGGCGCGTGGCATGCCCGAGTCGGTGGACCTGGCATCCGAAGAGGGCGTCACGCACCGAGTCGGCCCCGTCGCCCTCCCCGGCGTGACAGGTGCAGCAGACGTCGTGACGCTGCGCAAGCGCGAACGCCTCCGCGTAGCGTGACGCCGGGTTTCCGGCTTCGCCGCCGGCCAGGTCGAACCCGACGACCCCCCGGTTGCGATACGCCACCGCGAGCTCGGCCTGCTCGACCGCTACGGCCACCGGCTGGTGCCGCAGCGCGCACAGGATGAGGCGCGGCACGATGTCGTGCTCCCGCTCGGCGCGCTGCACCCCCCGGAGCGTCGCCTCGACGACATCCTGCATGGCGAGGCCACCCTGTGTGTTGAGGACGGGTGCGTAGCGGATCTCCATGTACCGAACGCCGTCCGCTGCGGCATCGGCGGCCAGCTCGTAGGCGATCCGTTCGAGGGCCGGCGCCGTCTGCATCACCGCGAGGGTGATCTCGAACCGGGCGAGGTAGTCCTCGAGGTTCCGGGCATCGTCGACCCGCATGTAGGCAGCGAGCGACGCCGCATCGTGACGGGGCATCGTGATGCCCAGCTCCTCACCGAGATCGAGCAGCGTCTGCGGACGCACCGACCCGTCGAGATGGCAGTGGAGCTCGGCCTTCGGCAGTTGACGGAGGACTTCCCTGCTCACGGTGCCAGCCGCTTCCTCGATCACCGCGGGTCTGGCGGTGCTCATGGTGCTGCGGTGGTGACGATGCGGTTTTCAGCGGGCGCCGCGATCGGCTGGGGGAGTGATTCCAGATACGCGATGAAGACGTCGAGATCGACGAGCCCCAGGCTTTCCACCTGTGTTGCGACCTCGGCCAGGCCGAGGCCGTCGCCACCGGTGAACAGGAAGTCACTCAGCACGAGCCGGTACGTTCGCGCA
>JACDHQ010000602.1 GCA_013820975.1 Gemmatimonadaceae bacterium | reverse complement strand
ACGCTGTAGCTCAGTTGGTATCGGGGTTCACGTGACGGGCCGCGGTGCGGTGGTGCCCGCTTGGATAAAGGCCGCGCACTGAGGGAGGTGGTATGAGAACGTCGATGCTCTTGCTCGTGGCGACGGTGAGCTGCCTGTCGCCCGACGAACAGCACGCCCAGGCGAACGGCGAGTGGCGGACCGACTTCTCGAAGCACACGGTGCCGCTGGAGGAGATCGTCTCCGGCGGACCGCCGAAGGACGGGATCCCGGCGATCGACGCGCCGAAGTTCGAGTCGGTCCGCAGTGCGCGGCGCTGGCTCGATGACCGCGAACCTGTGATCGCCGTGGAGGCGGGCGCCTCTGCACGCGCCTACCCCTACCAGATCCTCGTCTGGCACGAGATCGTCAACGACGCGATCGCCGGGCGGCCCCTCGCGGTGACCTTCTGCCCGCTGTGCAACATCGCGGTGGTCTTCGACCGGCGGCACCGCGGGCGCGTGCTCGATTTCGGGACCACCGGACGCCTTCGGCACTCCGACCTGGTGATGTACGACCGGCAGACGGAGAGCTGGTGGCAGCAGGCGACGGGAGAGGCGATCGTCGGCACCCTGGCGGGGGATTCACTGCGCGACGTGCCCTCGCAGACGATCAGCTGGGGCGACTTTCGCCGGGCATATCCGCGGGGGGAGGTACTGTCGCGCCCCGCGGGATCGGATCGCCCGTATGGCAGGAACCCGTACGCCGGCTACGACGCGCCCACGGGGGCTCCGCTTCCCGGATTCGCCGGTCGAGCGTCGGACGGACGGCTCCCTGCGATGGAGCGCGTCGCGACCGTTCGCATCGCCGCGGATGCTGCCGCGTACCCGTTCCCGACGCTTCGGAAGTCACGGGTCGTGCATGACATGGTCGGCAGCCGTGCGCTCGTCGTGTTCTGGGCGCCGGGAACCGCGAGCGCGCTCGACGATGCCCGCATCGCCAATGGACGTGACGTGGGAGCGAGCGGCGTCTTCGCGCGGCAGGTGGACGGCCGCCGGCTCACCTTCGATGCGGCTGGCGATGGGGTGTTCCGCGATCGGGAAACCGGCTCGGGCTGGGACATCCTTGGCCGGGCCGTCGCCGGGCCACTGCGCGGGAAGCGCCTGGATCGGATACCCTCTGGCGACCATCTCTGGTTCGCCTGGGCGCTCTTCAGGCCGGATACGCGCATCTGGTCCGGCGCCGTGCGGCGGTGATGCAAGTGATGCAACGATGCGGCAGGGAGCGCTCCGGAACGAATGCGGAACGCCCATTGCACTTCACGTCGTCGGTTCCCTCCCTCGGATCCCCCTCGGATCCCCCTCGGACCCCCGGGCGCGGAAGCCGGTCGCATGCAATTCACTACACGGAGAAACTCACCGATGTTCGATCGTCACTCAGTTCCGCTCGTTCGCACGGCGATGCTCGCGGGCGTGCTCGCCGGGGGTATCGCCTGCTCGACGTCGTCGGTGCCCGTGCCCGTGCCGTTGCGCCTTGCGCTGGTCACGCACGCCGCGTTTTTCTCGCAGGAGACCAATCAGAATCCGCCGCTCGATCCGCAGGTGTTCGTGCGCGACGCCTCGGCGCCGGCGGCCACCGGCCCGCAGAACATCCGGCATGTGGCGGGGATCCGGAACGCACTTCTCACCGATCCGTCCGCCGCGCCGATCTACAACGCCAACGGCGTGCTGCTCGACGGCTTCACCCTCGGCAGCTGGCTTGGCGCGCGGGGCGACGTGACCATTGTCCCCGCGGGCACGATGGGCGCGACGATCGTGGTGACGATGACCGGACTGCGGCCCCGGGGGGTCTACAGCCTGTTCGAGAACCATTTCGACGAGACGCCGGTGGGGTTCACCCCGCTGGACGGCAGCGGGACGAGCAACACCTTCACCGCCGACGCCCAGGGCAGCGCGCGCATCACCGTCACCGCGCCGCACGTGCCGACGCACGACAATGCGGTGCTCCTGGTGTATCACAGCGACGGGATGGCGCGCGGGACGGAGCGCGGGCCGATCGGCGTGACGGCGCACCATCAGCTGATCGTGCGGATACCGCAGTAGGCTGGGGTACGACGACGTTCACTGGCGCCCGTCAGGGCGTCAGTCGTGGCCGGCGGGCGGCACCGCCTCGAGGATCTGCTCGACGATCTCGCGCGGTGACCTGGAGACGTCCGCGACGACGACCCCGGACGGCTCTTCCAGCGCATCGACCTGGCTGCGGAGCATGGCGGCATCCATGAAATGCCCGACGCGCCCCTCCAGTCGCTGCCGGATGAGAGTCTCGGATCCCATCAGGTAGACCCAGGTGACC
>JACDHQ010000601.1 GCA_013820975.1 Gemmatimonadaceae bacterium | reverse complement strand
GAGTTCCACTCGTCATCGACCGGGTCGGCAAGTGGCCTCCGAGGACGACGCTGCTCGGGGCAGCCGTGGCGGTGGCCGTGCTCGGGTGGGTCAACGTGTGGGTCGGGTGGGAGGTGAGCTTCTCTGTGCTCTACCTCCTGCCGATCAGCGCAACGGCCTGGGTGGTGGGTCTGCGGTCGGCGCTCCTGCTGAGCGTCGCTGCCGCCGCGGTCTGGATGCTCGCGGGACAACTGGCGGGCTTCCCCGCGTCGCATCCGCTCGTGCCGTACTGGAATGCGTTCGTGCGCCTGACCTTTTTTGTCGTCGTGTCGGTGCTGCTCGATGCGCTGCGTGCCGCGCTCGCCCGCGAGCAGAACCTGTCCCGCACCGATCCGCTGACCGGCGTGTCGAACGCCAGGTCCTTTCGCGAGGCGGTGGACGCGGAGGTCATCCGCGCGACGCGCACCAGCCGTCCCTTCACGCTGGTGTATCTCGACCTCGACGACTTCAAGCTCGTGAACGACCGGCTCGGGCACGACGCCGGTGATCGCCTGCTGGCGCGTGTCGCGGCCACGCTCACCCATGCGGTCAGGCGGTCCGACGTCGTCGCCAGGCTCGGCGGCGACGAGTTCGCGATGCTCCTGCCCGAGACCGATGCCGATGGCGCCCGCGCGGTGCTCGCGAAGGTGCTCGCCGCGCTCGAAGCCGAGATGCCGGCCGATCAACCGGTGACGTTCAGCGCCGGTGGCATCGTCTCCCCAGGAGAGGTCACCTCGGTCGAAGCCGTGCTCGCCGCCGCCGACGCCCTCATGTACCGGATCAAGCGCACCGGCAAGGCTGGCTACGAGATCGAGACGCTCGCACCGACGAGCGAGGCCCTGCCAGCCCGGTGACCGAGGCCCAGCCACCGGTCACCTACGCGCGCCGCATCGGCGCCTTCTCGGCGACCATGCTCGTCGTGGGTGGTGTCATCGGCGCCGGCATCTTCCTCAATCCCTCCATCGTCGCGCAGCGGCTCGGGACGCCGTCGCTGACACTGACGGCGTGGGCGCTCGGCGCCGCGATCGCGCTGCTCGGGGCGTTCATCTTCGCCGAGCTGGGTGCGCGGGCTCCGGCAGCCGGCGGCGGCTACGTGTACCTGCGCGATGCATTCGGCCCGCTGGTGGCATTTCTCTACGGGTGGGCGCTGCTGCTCGCCATTGCGAGTGGTGCCATCGCGGCCGTTGCGGTCACGTTCGCGCGGTATGCAGCCGCCGTGGCAGGGCTCGAGCCGGCGACGCACGTGCCACTCGGCGCGGCGGCGATCGTGCTCCTCACCGGCATCAACATCGTCGGGGTGCGGCCGGGCGCGGTGACGCAGAACGTGTTCACCGTGCTGAAGCTCGTGGCGATCGCCGCCATCGTCGCGGGGGGAATCGGCATCAGCGGTGTCGGCGGCGCATCATCCGCATCCACCGTCGCAGCCGCGCCGTCGAACGTGTTCGCCGCGATGGGTACCGCACTCGTTCCGGTGCTGTTCACCTACGGCGGGTGGCAGCAGACGAACTTCGTCGCCGAGGAGATCATCGAGCCGCAGCGCAACCTGCCGCGCGCGCTGGTGCTGGGGGTGCTGATCGTCGGCGTGGTATACCTGCTGGCGAATTACACGTACCTCGGCGTGCTCGGCATCGACGGTCTCGCGGCATCGACCGCACCGGCGTCGGACGTGATGGGGCAGCGGTTCGGCGATGCAGGCCGCACGATCATCGCCGGCGGCATTGCGATCTCGACGTTCGGCTTTCTCAACCTCGTGATCCTCGTGACGCCGCGCGTGTACCAGGCGATGGCACGCGACGGGCTGTTCTTCCGCCGGCTGGCCGAGCTGCATCCCACCTGGCGCACGCCGGTGGCGGCGATCCTGCTGCAGGGGGTGTGGGCGATCGCGCTGCTGCTCTCGGGGAGCTACGGCGCGCTGCTCGACTGGGTGACCTTTGCGGACTGGATCTTCTTCGGGGCCACGGCGGCGACGCTGTTCGTGTATCGAGGGCGGGTTGCTACCGCGCCGTACAGGGCACCGCTGCACCCCGTGAGCACGGTGCTGTTCATCGTGGCGGCTGGGTACGTGGTGCTCGGCGCGGTGATCTCGAATCCGCGGAATGCGGTGTTGGGGACGCTGCTGCTGGTGGCGGGGGTGCCGGTGTACTACGTGTGGCGGGGGCGGAGCGCACGCGCCATGAAGTGATGCTGCGCGGCTGCGACGCGGACTCGGGCATCAATGCAAAAGCCCCGGCGCCACGTCTGGCGCCGGGGCTTCGTGCATCAACTGCAATCATCGCGTGGATCACTCGTCAGC
>JACDHQ010000600.1 GCA_013820975.1 Gemmatimonadaceae bacterium | reverse complement strand
GCAGAAGCCCGCGCCGCGCTCGACCGCAGACCGAATTCGAGGTCGACGGCTATCCGCGCCGCAGCCGCTTCGCGTTGGCGACGGGCGGCTCGCCGTCCTGGCAGCAGGGCGGCTTGCTGCGCTCTTCTGTCGGCGCGTTGACGCCGAGCAATCGGTAGAGCCGTTCGTACACGCTCCGGGCGCCGCGGAGATGTCGTCCGATGAGCAGCACGGCGACCTCGTTCTCGGCGGGGAAACCAAGGACGATCCGCCATTCGCGAGAGGTGGATGACGCAGATGCGCCCGACGTCGCTGTTGGCTCCGGCCAGCCGATAGTGGGCGGCCGCACAGCCGCGGCGTTCGAGCGCTGCGACGGCGGAGTCGACTTCGCGCCTGAGGTCGGCGCGCAGGTCGTTGTAGTCCTCGCGGCCGACCGGCGTGAACCAGACGTCGAACGCCGGCGTGCCGGTCTTACCCGCGTTCACCGTGGCGCATCTGAGCCACCGAGGTTCGGAACCGTTCGTCGCGGCCCACCTCGTCGAGTTCCAGCGCACGCAGCACCGCGGTCATGAGGTCGCGCTGATGACCGGAGGCGCGCAGGTCGCGAACGAGTTCGCGCACGCGGGCGACGCTTTCAAGAGCGACTCGCTGCGGCGCTCCGCCGAAATCCTCCAGCAGCCCGGCCTGGAGCCAGTCTCGAACCGTCTGGTCGACGACGTCGAGCACCGCCGCCGCGTAGGACAGGCGTACAGGGTCGGCCTCACGAACGATGTGCCATGCATGGCGGTCAAGCTGGGCGGCGAGCTGCTCGTCGCCGTTTGAGCGAGTCTGCTCGACCAGCTCGCGTGCCTCATCGAAAAGGCGAAGCGCACGGTCGGCGCGAACGTACTCCTCCCGCAGGCGCGCCTGGCGTGGCTCATGGGAAGCGCCCATAAGGCCGAGGTACGAGTGCTGCCCGGTCGCGCGGCCCACGGGCATACTGTAGCAGTTAGTAGAAGGAAAACAGGCTTTCCTTCGACTAGCCCAGGCGTGAGCACGTCAGGCTCGCGGTGCCTACGCCGGGGGCGGCTCTCGTCGGATGCCGGACGAGGGACGCGAAACCCCCGACACGCGGATTATGACGCGACGGCATCCATGCTTCATAAAGCAAAGTAATGCGCAGTTGAGCCAGATTGGCGCGGGTAGCATCCGGTTGGATCGGCTGAATCCGGTCCAGCAGCTGCTCGACGAGCTGCTCGTCGACGCGCGCAAGACCGGCCCGGCCGCCGCGCGGCGCGACCCCATCGTTGCGTGCGAGGCGGTCGTACCCAGCGACGCGGCTTGCGCATGACGCACCCGGGACCGATTGTCCCCACACGTCGGCGTGTCGCCTACCATGAAGGGTCAAGAGCGGTGCGCGAGCAACCGATCTCCCTCGTAGGAGCCCTGCTGCAATGGCGATACAGACCGACAACGAGATCCGCGAGCTGACCCCCCAACAGGGCCGCCAGCTCTTGGACGAGAAGGCCCAGCAGTATCTGGGATTGACCGGCGAGGAGTTTCGCGACCGCTGGGAAGCCGGTGAGCTTGACCCCGACGCCGACCCCAACGTGATGCGCGTCGCGATGCTCCTGCCCCTTGGCGAGTAGCAGCCCGGCACACGCCGTGTCGTGCCTGACCCGCGCCCACATCGACGTCGGCAGCGGGTATGCCCGCGCGGATGCGCCACGCGCTGCTGATGGCCACCGGCGACCCGGTCGCGCTGCGCGGCGACCATTCGCTGACCCTGTCGATCGGGCGAGCAATACCGCATCACCGAGACGCCTGACGGCGGCTGGGAGGCCCGCACGACTTCTACGCGATCGGACAGCAACAGGCGGGCGAGCTGCTGGCCTACCATTGGCACCCCCGCGGACGGGGCCACGTGGGGCACCCGCACATGCACGTGAGTGCCCACGCGCAGGGCGACGTGGGCTGGATCGGCAAGCTCCACCTTCCTACGGCGCCATCGGGCTCCATGACGTGCTGCTCCTGGTGATCGAGGAGCTCAGCGCGACTCCCATACGCCCGGACTGGGAGGCCATTCTGCGCGGTCCAGCCGGAGCACAGGGAGCATGAGCCGCGTTCATCTCCTCGCCCGGGCAAGTGCGTTGACGTCCCGCCCGCCGGACGGGCCGGCTGCAAGATGCGTCAGCCGGGCTGCGGCAGCGTGCCGGCCGCCGGACCGGTCGAGCCGCCCCCGCAGGAAGGTCCGGCCGCGGCGGTGATCTGGCAGTGCCGGAGGAGGGACTCGAACCCCCGACACGCGGATTATGATTCCGCTGCTCTAACCGACTGAGCTACTCCGGCGGGGAG
>JACDHQ010000086.1 GCA_013820975.1 Gemmatimonadaceae bacterium | reverse complement strand
CTGCTGCGGCGCCTCGTGGACACCGGAGCGTCGATCGAGCGCTTCGAGCTCGTGCACCCCTCGCTTCACCAGATCTTCCTGCAGCGCGTCGGCGCGGCAGGCGCGGACGTCGACGGCATCGAGCGGGGGATGAGCGGCCATGGATAGGAAACTCTGGGCAGTCATCAAGCGCGAGTACCTCGAGCGGGTCCGCTCCAAGTGGTTCCTCGTCGGGACACTGATCGTGCCCGCACTCGTCGTCGCCACCTTCCTCCTGCCCGCGTACATGAACTCGCGGGGCGAGTCGAGCGACCGGGCACTGGACATCCTGATTCTCGACGCCAGCGGCACCGGTCTCGGCGAGCGGGTACGCACGACGCTCCTCGCCGACCCGGCGCAGCTCGGCGCCTCGACGGCCGATACCGCATCGGGAGTGGCAGGTGGCGCACGGCAGGATTCGCTGCTGCCGCAGGTGCAGGTCGTCCCCGGCGCAAACCTCGCTGCTGCCGAGGCAGCCGCAACGCAGGCGGTGATCGACAAGCGACACGTCGGCTACCTCGTGCTCGACACCAACACGGTGGCGGGCGCGTTCGCCCGCTATGCAGGAAGGAATGCCACGACGGCGCCCGACATGGACCGCGTGCGCGCCGCCGTGCGGCAGGCCGTGATGGTGGCACAGCTGCAGCGCGCGGGCGCGGACCCGGCGATGGTGAACGCGATCACCCGCACGCGGGTGCAGATGCCCGCCGAGCGGATCACCGACAAGGGCAAGGGAGGATCAGCGGCGGCCGGTGCCATCCTCGGGCTCGGGATCGCCTTCGTGCTCTACCTCGCGATCATCCTGCACGGCCAGAACGTGCTGCGCAGCGTGCTCGACGAGAAGACGACGCGCGTCGCCGAAGTGGTGATCTCGAGCGTGAAGCCGAGCACCCTGCTCGCCGGCAAGGTTCTAGGTGTCGGGGCGGTCGGGCTCACGCAGCAGATCGTGTGGATCGTGCTCTCGGCGTACCTCATCCAGAAGCTGCTGCCGTTCGTGATGCGAGCGGGCGGCCCCGAGGCGGCCGCACTCGCCGGCGGGGGCGCCAGCGGATTCCTGCTCGCGCTCACCGGGGTCGGCTGGGGAACGCTCGCGCTGCTGCTGGCCTACTTCCTCATCGGCTTCGTGTTCTACGCCGCGATCTATGCGGCGATCGGCGCGATGGTGAGCAGCGAGCAGGAGGCGCAGCAGGCGGCCGTGCCGGTGATGTTCCTGCTGATCGGGACGTTCCTGTTCGTGAGCCAGGTGATGATGCAGCCCGAGGGCACGATCGCCCGAGTGCTCGGCTTGCTTCCGTTCTCGTCGCCGATCATCATGCCGATGCGCATGACGATCATCCAGCCGCCGATGATCGAGATCGTCGCCTCGCTGGTGATCGGCATCGTGTCGTGCGTGGTGGTCGTATGGCTGGCCGCGCGGATCTACCGGGTGGGGATGCTGATGTACGGCAAGCGGCCGAGCCTGCGGGAGCTTGCGCGGTGGATCAGAACTGCTTGAGAGGCTGGTGGCGGGAGGGTACTTTCGCGCCACCGATGACCCGGCTGTCGGTGGAAGGGGGAGATCGACGCGCGATCGAGAGCTGAACTATCGGGTGGGGGACAGTGCCGGTTCGGCAGCGAGCACTCGATTGATCGGGTGCGTAAGCGTTTCAATTCGCCGCCGGGAAGCTCTGCAATCGGATGTGGGATGAAGCCAATGCGCCACCGAGAATCCGTTCTCGGTGGCGCATGGGTATCGTCCTGAGCCCAACTCCCAAGCCGTGTCAGTCGGCCCGATTGACGGACCCCGTGGGGTCCATCGTGTTGTTGATCGTGCCGTCGAGCACCTGGCGGTCGTGTGGCGCCGCGGCGCGGTATTGCGCCTGCCCCGGCTGCGCGCCGTCGGCGGGAACCCCGATCGCACCCTTGATCTCGCCGACCCAGCTGTCCACGCGCGACTGGAACGCCTGCGTGACGCCGGTCATGAGCTGCGCGACGAGGTCGTCGAGCACGGGACCGAGCTTACTGCTCGTCCCCTGGGTCGCCGCGAGCGTCGCGGACGCGGCCTTCACGTCAGCACGCGAGCCGCTGAGCATGATGCCTGCCCCGACCGCGAGCGCCAGCGCGGGCAACGGGTGGTCCTTCACCACCTGGGTGAGGTTGAGCTTCTGCTCGAGCTGCACCAGGGTGCTGGACATCCGCTCGCGCGTCATCTCGATGTCGCGCCGGACGTCAGCTGTTGTTTCAGCCATTCCTTGTCCTCCTTCAACGTCGCGACCGTCTGGTCGGGCGTGAGCTGTTGGGGCGAGAGGTGACGCTGTCCCTTCCTGACGAAGAAGAGCGCCACCGCGCCGGTGATGATGACGAAGATCAGCGCGGCGACCCAGTAGAGGTCGCGCGGCAGCCACTGGTCGCCGATGAGCAGGACGATGCCGGTCAACAGCGAGAGGGATCCGAGGAGGGCGAGCACGCCGCCGACGGCGACGAACCCCGTGCCCTTCCCGATCGAGCGCGCGACGTCGGCCAGCTCGACCCGCGCCATCCGCACCTCGTCGCGCACCAGGGTCGTCCCGCCCTCCGCCAGCTCACGCAGGAGCGTGCCGAAGCTGCGGCGCCCGTCGTTCGCGTCGACCGACACTGACATTACCTCCGGAACGCCTTGCCGACGAGGTAGCCGAGCCCGACGGCGAGCAGTAGCGAACGACCCGGGTTCGTGCGAACCTGGCTCTCGATCCCTTCCCGCATGCCATCGATATCGGCTTCACGCAGCCAATCGGCCGAGCCCTGCAGGCCACCGGCGACCGCGGCGAGCCGGTTGTTGCCGTCCGACGTCACCGAGCCACTCCCCGTTGCACCGGCGAGCTGTGTCGAGCCGCCCTGGCTGTTCAGGCGGTTTGCACCGGACTCGAGCATATCAGCCAGCGAGTTCTTGGCGCTGCCGGCCCGATCACGCAAGGCCGAACCCGTATCAGCGAGCCGATCCTTGGCGTCGCCGGCGATGTCGCGCGCGCGATCCGTCACGTTTTCGGCCCCCGTGGTGCCGCTCGTGCTCGCTCCCAGGTTTCCAGAAGACGCTCCGCTGGAACCGAGCGCGCCGTCAGGGCTCGCGCTGCCGGCCGATCCATAACCGGCCGAACCCGCGCGATCGCCGCTGTTGCCGGGCCCGCCGGTCGATCCGGTGCTGCCGAATCCCGCCGAACCACTCGATGCGCCGCCAAGGCTGCCGGCATTGCCGCTTGCACCGAGGTTCCCGATGTTGTCGTCGTTGCGCTCCATATGTAATTCCTCCAAGGGGTGACATCAGCCGGATTGCAGAGCGCGTGCCGGTGAGGTACGTGCGGACCGGCTCGGTTTCTGCCCCATCAATTCTTCGTCATGTCGATGCAACGCACTGCAAGAAGGGCTCTCGTCGTCGCAGCAGCACTCTGGTTCACGGCGTGCGGCGGCAGCGACGCCCCCGCGGAGGCCGACAGCGGCTCAGGGAATGGGCAGGCGTCGGTGCCGCCGGTGGTGGACACGTCGCTTCCTGCGGACTCTCAGGACGCGCAGGACGCGCAGGACGCGCAGGTCGCGGGTGGGACTTCCACGGACGCGTCACTTCCGTCGGCGGACACCCGCGGGTTCGACGGCGACGCCGTACCCGCAGCCGCGCCTCCACGGACGGCACCAGTCGACAGGGCTGGAGCGCCGGCACTCGACATCGTTGCACCGCCCACTCCGCTGGCGCCCGACAGCGTACCGATCATGCCGGCGGCGCCCGCAGCGCCGCCGGTCGTCAGGCGTGAGGAACCAGTCCGCCGTCCATTCGAGGTCGGCGAGCGCCTGACCTACGAAGTGCGCTTCGGGCCCCTCGCCGTCGGGGCGGCGACGATGGAAGTGCTAGGTGTCACGACGGTGCGCGGCATTCCCGCCTATCACACGCGGTTCGAGGTGCGTGGCGGCAACCGCCTCTACCGCGTGCATGACCGCTACGAGAGCTGGTTCGACATCCGCAACCTCGCCTCGCTGCGCTACATGCAGGACATCAACCAGGGCAACTACGACCGGACGTCGGTCTTCGAGATCTATCCGGACGAGCGCCGCTTCGTGGAACAGGGGAAGGAGCCGCACCCGTCGGTGGAACACCCGCTCGACGAAGGGTCGTTCATCTACTGGATGCGCACGATCCCGCTCGAGGTCGGGCAGACATACTCGTTCGACCGCTATTTCCGCCCCGACCGGAACCCCGTGCGGATCGAGGTGCTGCGCCGGGAGCGCGTGACGGTTCCGGCGGGCACGTTCGACGCGATCGTCGTGCGCCCCGTCATCAGGACGCGAGGGATCTTCTCCGAAGGCGGGCGTGCGGAGATCTGGTTCGCCGACGACAGCACGCGGCGGATCATCCAGTTGCGGTCCCGCCTTTCCTTTGGGAGCTTGAATCTGTATCTCAAATAGCTATCAGCTATCAGCTATCAGCCGACTGCGCACCGCTCACTGCGCACCGCTCAGCGCTCACTGGCAACCGTTCACCGATCCAAGCGGCAAGCAGAACCGGTCCAGGCGGCTAGCAGAACCGTTCCAGGGCGGACTGCAGGTTGGCGGCAATCTCCGCGGGAGCGCGGCCCTCGATCTCGCGGCGCTCGATCATGTGGACGAGCGCGCCGTCCTTGAGCAGCGCGATGGACGGCGAAGATGGGGCTTTGCCGGTGAAGTAGCTCCGCGCCTGGTTCGTCGCTTCGACTTCCTGCCCCGCGAACACCGTGAATAGCCGGTCCGGTCGTGGCCCATCGCCGCCCAGCGCCAGCGCCACCGCCGGGCGCGCATTGCGCGCCGAGCAGCCGCAGACCGAATTGACAACCACGAGTGCGGTACCTGATGCGTCCTTCAGCGAGCGATCGACCTCGTCGGCGGATCGCAGCTCCTCGAACCCGAGGGTGGTCAGCTCATGACGCATCGGGGTCACGAGGCGTTCATCGTACAGGGACAGCTGCTTCATTTCGATGAGGGATGAGGGATGAGGGGTGCGGGAACCGCGATGAGGGATGAGGGACGAGGGGTGCGGGAACCGCGATGAGGGATGAAGGGTGCGGGAACCGCGATGAGGGGTGCGGGAACCGCGATGAGGGAAGAGGGACGAGGGGTGCGGGAACCGCGATGAGGGAAGAGGGACGAGGGGTGCGGGAACCGCGATGAGCGAAGAGGGACGAGGGGTCCGGGAACGGCGATCGACAGTGTCGTCTCACGGTGCCACACCCTCACTCACCGCCACGCCGGCAATCGATGATGCCATCTCACGGTCGTGCACCGTAACTCACCCGCCGCACCGACAACGAATTACCTGAGCAGGTACCTGCGCACGATCCAGACCGCGCCCGCCAGCACCAGGGCCCAGGCACACACCGTCAGCCCACGGTAGAGCAACGCATTCGCCGCCATGCCAGGCCAGTCGCTCCACTCGGCGCGTACCGAGCCCCAGCGTTCCCGTCCGAGCGCGATCAGGAGCAGGCTCACCGCCATCTCGGCGGCGACGGTGACGGTTGCGAACACCGGCGCACGCCAGACCCAGCGGCGCTTCGGGTAGTGCGCGAGGTGCGCCGTCAGCATTCCGAGAAAGAAGATCGTTCCCACCGACCACACGACGCCCCAGTAGACCCAGCCGCCGTCGGGGCGCGACAGGACGAGGGCCCGGTACAACCGGATGGCGATACCCGTCACGATCGCCGTCTCGGCGAGTGAGTGCGTGAACCGGTTGAACGCGGCCGGCTCCTCGAGTTTCATCTCCAGCGTGCTGCGCGGGAACAGGGGCATGCGCGTCACCCCACTCGATCGGGCGCGCGTGCCGGCGCGCTGGATGTGGCCCCGTGTTCCGCCGATGGCATGGGTGTACCACGAAGCACAGCCACGAGCACGTCCTCCAGCTGCTCGAAGCCGAAGGGTTTCGTCACGATCGGCTGGCGGATCTCGCCGCGCAACGTCGTCGTCACCACATCGCCCGTCACGAAGATCGTTCGCGCCGCAAGGCCGGGACGCACGACGCGCAGCCGCTCGTGAAATTCCAGCCCGTCGATGCCGGGCATTCGAAGGTCGCATACGACGGCATCGACTGCAGTCTTCATGACCGTCTCGAGCGCTGTGTGGCCGTCGGCCGCCGTGATCACCGTGAATCCGCGCAGCTCCGCAAACGCGTCCATGCTCGCGCGCAGCGTCGGCTCGTCATCGACGAAGAGGAGGCGGATCCCGGCCAGCGGCGACCGGCGGCGGAACGACGCGCCCTCCCGCGCCGCGGACGCCTCGATGGCCGGCGCGTCGGCAGCGGGCAATGCAACCCGGAACGTGGTACCCGACGACGATGTCTCGGCGACGGTGATCGCGCCGCCGTGCGCGCTCACGATCCCGAAGCTCACGCTGAGGCCGAGGCCGGTACCCTCTCCCTCCCCCTTCGTGGTGAAGAAGGGCTCGAAGATCCGTGCGCGGACGTCGGATGGGATGCCCGGGCCGGTGTCGCTCACTTCCAACAGCACATGGCGACCGTCGAGCCGCGTGGCGATCCGCACCTCGCCGGTGCCGCTCGCGGCGATCGCCTGGATCGCGTTGGTCAGCAGGTTGAGGCATACCTGCTGGAGCTGCCGGGCATCGCCGATCACCGCCGGGATGTCGTTGCCGAGGTCGGCATGCACCTCGACGCCGTTTGCGGTGAGCTGGTACTGGCGGAGGCGGAGCGATCGCTCGACGACACCATTGATGTCGAGCGGCTCGCGGAAGGGATCGCTGCGTCGAGCAAAAGTGAGCAGGTCCTTCACGACCTGACTCGCGCGGTGCGTCTCGCTGCGAATGACGTCGATCGACTCCCGCTGTGCGTCGGTGAGCGACGCGTCGCGAAGCAGCAGCTGGGCGAAGGCGCTGATCGAACTGAGAGGATTGTTCACCTCGTGCGCGACGCCGGCCACCAGCTCGCCGACCGCCGCAAGGCGGTCCGACTCCATGAGTCGTGCCCGCATCTCGCGGTCGGCGGTCATGTCGCGTCCCACCAGCAGCACGCTTGGCGGATCGGCCTGCGGGAGCCTGCTGGCCGCGAACGAGACCGTACGGCGTGCACGATGCGCACGTCCCGCGACGCGCTCGAGCCCTATCCCCTCCCCGGCCGCGACCTGCGCGAGCGCGACTTCCAGCCGCCCCGGGGTCCCGGCAAAGGCCTGCTCGAGCACCTCGGCGAGCCGCGGCTGGTCCTCGGGGACGATGAGGTCCTCGAGCACGCGTCCGACGACGTGAGACGGTTCGAGCCCGATGACGTCGCGAACCGCATCGTTGGCATCGCGGATCCGCCCGCTGTGCAGCACCGTGAGCACCGCATCGGGCGCCGCCCGGAAGAGCGTGCGGAAGCGCCACTCGGCCTGCCGGAGCGAGTCCACCAGCTCGGCATTCGTGAGCGCGACCGACAGGAGGTCCGCCATCGACTCGATGCGCTCGACGTCGCCCGCGCTGAACTTCGCGGCGGAGCGCGAGCCGATGACGACCACCCCCAGACATTCGCCAAGCCGGGTGAGTGGAATCATCGCCAGTGCCCGGATGCCCTCGCTCTCGAGCAAGGCGTGCGAATTCAGGGCGCTGCCGACCGT
>JACDHQ010000599.1 GCA_013820975.1 Gemmatimonadaceae bacterium | reverse complement strand
CCCCAAAGCCGATGACCTTGCCCTCACCATGCAGCGCGTGCCGCACCCGCGTGCCCCGCTCGAGCATCCCGTCACGCTCAACGTCGTAGCGCCTGCCGGCAGGTGCTGGTGGAGTTTGCCCCCCATCTCCGCGTCGTCAGTGTCACTGCTGGCGGCGCCGAAGCGGAGTGGACGCTCGGTGAGTTGCTGCCGCATGCGTTCACACCCAAGTCCTTCGGTACCACGGCGCCCGAGCGCCTGTCCACGTCGTAGAGGATCGATTGTCGAGACGTCTAGTTACCCTGGCTGCCGCCTTCGCGGCCACCCTGACCGTCGCCGCGTGCTCCGAGACGCTCGATGCCGGTGCAGGCTGCCCGCTCCTGTGCGCTCAGGTTCCCATCGAGCTGCGCGATACCGTCGTGGACGCGATCGTCGTGGACTCCTCGCTCTCCGGCTTTCCGGCGATCGGCTTCGAGGACTTCCCCTTGCTGGCGAACCTGGGTGACACCCTCGAGACGCGGGTGATCATCCGGTTCGACACCCTCTTCAACACGTTCCGCCATCCGCTGAGCGCGACCGTCGACAGCGCGGTCACGCGCGTCAACAGCGCGCACCTGGCCGTGCGGCTCGTCTTCCCGATCTCCGATTCGACCCGTACGCTGACGATCCGGGCCTACGACGTGGATACCGTGCTGCCGCCCACGTCCCTCGCGGACACGATGGTGGCCACGCTGGCTCCGTTGTTCCGACCCGATCGGGAACTGGGTAGCGTGACGTTCATTCCGTCGCAGCTCACCGACAGTTCGCTCAAGGGTGACAGCACGGTGCGCATCCCGATCGAGGCGTCGAGGCTGCTGGCGAAGGTGACCGGCAACGACCGCCTCCGGGTGGGGCTCGTGATCGAGTCGTCGCTGCCAACGGCAATCCGGATCGTCGGTGCGGGGGCGGTGAACGCCGTGGCGCTTCGCTACCGGGTGACCCCCGATACATCGGTCGCTCCGATCGTGGTCACGCCCCGGTCGAAGACGCCGACCTCGGAGTCGTTCACCGCCGCTGCGCTCGCCGACTACCAGATCGTCACACGCGGATATCCACTCCCGACCGACGGGACGCTCGCCGTCGGCGGCGTCCCTGGCACGCGCACCTACCTGCGCTTCGAGCTTCCGCGACGCATCACCGACTCGTCCAGGGTCGTGCGCGCCGCGCTGTTGCTGACGCAGGCGCCGAACCCCCGCAGCGCCAACCGCGGCGACACGCTCATCGTCCTGCCCGACGTCGTGCTGGCGAGCGAGACCATCACCAACCTCCGCCAGGCGGTGCAGTTCAGCTCGCGCACGTTCGGCGTCGGCGGCGAGCCCGCATCGATCCCGGTGCTGCGCCTGGTTCCGGCCGACAGCGGCACGCAGACGATCGAGATGGCGGCGCTCATCCAGGCCTGGAGCTTCTCGCCGGCGAGCGAGATGCCACGGGCGCTGGTGCTGCGTGCGGAGTACGTTGGCCGCGTGGGCGGAACGGTGCTGTTCTATTCGCGTGAGGCGCCCGCCAGCGTGCGTCCGCGACTTCGCCTGACGTACGCCCCACGCCTCGAGTTCGGACTTCCCTGATGCGCACCTCTCGATCCACCACCGCCGTCACCGCGGCGCTCCTCCTCACCGCTGCCGGTGCCGCACTCCCCGCCCAGGGGAGCCTCAGCACGCAGGGCTTCGGGTATCCGCCAGGACAGGTGAGCACGCGCGCGGCAGCCACCGGCGGCGGAATCGCCGAGATGGACGCCGTCTCGCCGGTCAACCCGGCGTCGCTGCTCAACTGGGGGGCCTCCGCGGTGTTCTTCCAGGCGGAGCCAGAGTACCGCACGGTGACCGTGAACGGTCAGGCGACACGCACGACGACATGGCGGTATCCGCTCACGATGGGCGCACTCTCGCTCGGGCCGAGGGCGATCGTGGCGCTCTCCAGTTCGACGCTGCTCGACCGGACCTGGTCCACGACCGAGGAAGGGGGGATCGACGTCGAAGGCACGCCGACCGCCGCGGTCACGACGTACCGGAGTGAAGGCGCCATCAACGACATCCGGCTCGCCGGCGCCTATGCTCCGCGTCCGTGGCTCCGGTTCGGCCTCGGCGCGCACGCATTCACGGGGCGCAACCTGCTCACCGTGCGCAGCGACTTCCTCGACTCCCTGACCTTCACGCCGCTGGAGTCGAACACCAGCATCTCGTATGGCGGCAATGCGGTGTCGGCCGGCGTCGAGGCGCGCTTTGCCCGCAACTTCTCCGTCGCCGCGTCGGGGCGAGTCGGCGGCTCGATCACGGCGGAGCGCAACGACACGACGCTCTCC
>JACDHQ010000085.1 GCA_013820975.1 Gemmatimonadaceae bacterium | reverse complement strand
TCATCACCACATCGACGGTGGCGGGCGACACGACGATCGCCGGCGTGAGGGCGTGGCGGATCGACCGCACGTCCACGGTCGCCTTCACCGGCGCCGGCAGCATGAACGGCCAGCAGGTGCGCCTCGTGGGAGGCTCGAACGCGGACGGGCTGATCATCGTGTCCCGGGCCGGTCGCTACCTGGCGAGCGAGCAGCGCGACTCGGTGACGACCAACTTCACCATCCCCGCGACCGGCGCCCAGGTGGGCATGACGCAAAGCCAGATCACGACGGTCAGTCTCATACGCTAGTCGAACTTGCGGCTGGCGTACGACAGGTGAGAATCGGGCGGGATCGATTCTGTGAGAGGGGTACGACAGGTCGGAATCGGGCGCGATCGATTCTGTGAGAGGGGTACGACAGGTCAGAATCGGGCGCGACCGATTGGGCGAGTGCCGTACGACAGGTGAGAATCGGGCGCGATCGATTGGGCGGATGCCGTACGGCACTCAAGAATCGGTTGCAACCGCCAGCCAGACCGTCAACCGCCTATCAAGCAGTTCAGTCCGCGAGCATCCCCGTCGCGCCGTGGACCGACGCCATCGAGAGGGTCCGGGGGGCGGAGAGCTGCCGGCGGAGCCAGAGGGGCTGGATCACGCAGCTCTGGAAGTCCCGCTCCCCGCACGAGGCGCTCGCGCTCCGGAGGACATGGCGCTGGACCACGTCGGGGTAGCGGCGGCAGTTCGGGGTGTTCCGGCCGCTGACGCATCCGTTGTAGCGCAGCAGGGCGGTCCGGTACGAGGCTCCGGGGCCGAGCTCCCCGGGAACCCCATCGTGCATCCACCGAAGGACGAAGACCCCGTACTTGATGTTGGTCGCATCGTCCCGGAGGTCGGTCCCGAAGATCTTGCCGAGGGTCGGGCGCCAGACATTCGGCATGATCTGCATGAGCCCCACGGCTCCCACCTTCGACCGCGCCGTCGGCTTGAACAGGTCGTTCTCGGTGAGCATGATGCCGAGGATCAGGGCCGGGGGGACCCGCTCGCGGTAGGCCCGGGTCACGGCCGCATCGGCGATGCGGGTGGCGCGCGCCTCGGTCACCCGGCCGGTGCCGACGAGGTCCTGGACGAAGGCATCGCGGTCGGCGGCGAACTGTCCGGACCCGACGGCGACCTCGAACGGCGCGTGCAGCCAGGGGCTCGAGCGGATGACGGCTTCGATCATGCGGGAGCTGTCGCGCGCCGCGCCGTTGTCGAACACCCGCTGCGCGACCCTGGTCTGGCCGAAGAACACGGGCTGGACATGCGAGGCCGTCGCATAGACAATCGCGAACAGGGCTATGCCGGATAGCGCCTGATGCGCCAGCTTGCGTGGTGTGAGGGATCGTTTCATCGCGGGTCCGGAGGCTCTGGAGGGCACGGGCCTGCATGACGACGAGCGCCGCGTCAGGTGGGAACGACACGGCCTGTGTCCTACGGGCAAGGCAGACGAACGGCGGAGCGGTCGTTCAGGCTCCACGATTGCAATGTACTACCACGAGGCAGACCGTCCATCCGGCGGAAGGCAACACCTCAAGTGATTTGTGAAGGCGCAACGCTCTGTACGTCAGGCACTTAAGCGAGCACAACGGCACAATGATCGAAACTGAAGTCATCGAGGTCACGACCCGCCGACCGGAGTCGCCGCTTCCCCGGAGGCCTGCGATCAAGCCTCGCCGCCGCCGCCGCCGGCACCGCCTGCCCCGCTCCGTGCGCTACGGATTGGGCTTCGCGGGACTGCTGTTGATCGTTCTCGTCGGGCAGCTCATCCTCCACTCCATCCAGACGGAGCCCCGCGACGCACGCGCCCTCACCGAGCGTGAGGTCCGCGTCACCATGCTGCGGCCGAACGAGCGCGTGCTCGCCCAGGTGCCCGTCATGTCACGCAGCCCACTCAACTATTACCGGGCCACCCGCGGCACCCTGCTGCTCACCGACCAGCGGCTCGTCTATCTCGGGCTCCTGCCGCGCGACCTGAGCTCACCCGCCGGTGCCCCGCCGGCGTTCGAGCAGCGGGACTACCCCATCGACACGCTCACGAGCGTGGAGAAGACCCGGGTCATCTTCTACACGAAGCCGGGGCTCGCGATCGACGCCCCCAACGGCAGCATCCGGCTGGCCGCCGAATCGAGCGACTGGCCGAGTGCCGAGGCGCTGCAGCGGAGCCTCGCCTGGCAGCATGCCGGGCTGCGCTCGGAGGGGCGCCGCGCGTTCGCGCAGGACAGCACCGCCGCGTGGGCCCGCGCCGCCGCCGAGGCCGAGGCGGCCCGCCCCCGCTCCCATGTGATTCAGAACGGCGAGGCCCTGGCCTCGATCGCCCGGCTGTACGACACGACGCCAGAAGAACTTCAGCGGCTCAACCAGCTGCCGGATACCCGGATCAGGGTCGGCGACCGGATCCGGGTGGGGCCGAAGTGACGATCCCGCGGCACTCCCCGAAGCCGATCCGGCGCGCGCCGGGCCGCTCGCAGTAGCCGCGAAGCACCACTTCATCCCCGTCCTCGAGGAATCGCCGGGTCTCGCCGGTGGGGAGCGCGACCGGCTCGGTGCCGCGCCAGGCCAGCTCGAGCATGCACCCCCGCTCGTCCTTTGCGGGGCCCGACACCGTGCCGCTGGCCAGCAGGTCGCCCGGACGGAGGTTGCACCCGCTGCTGGCGTGATGGGCGATGAGCTGCGCCGGCGTCCAGTACATCCCCGTGAACGATGCGCGGGAGAGGCGGACCGGCTTCGCTCCCTCCGCCCTCATCCGGTCGCTGCTCAGCCAGACTTCGAGCGTGACCGCGAACCCTCCGGCCGACTGGTCGGCGGAGTCGGATAAATAAGGAAGAGGCGCGGGGTCATCGTCCCCCCGGGCGAAAGCGGGCGCGCGGAACGGGGCCAGCGCATCGCGGGTGACCACCCAGCCCCCAACGGTCGTGGCGAAGTTCTTGGCGAGGAATGGCCCCAGCGGCTGGTACTCCCAGGCCTGGAGGTCCCGCGCCGACCAGTCGTTCACGAGGGCGAGCCCGAAGATGTGCTCCCACGCCTCGCCGATCGGGATCGGGTCCCCGAGGGGGTTTCCCTTCCCCACGAAGATGCCGACCTCGAGCTCGTAGTCCATGCGCTTCGAGGGGCCGAACGACGGCGGGGCGCTGGCATCGTCCCGCGTCTGCCCATGCGGACGCCTGACCGGCGAGCCGCTCGGCACGATGGACGACGCGCGCCCATGGTAGCCGATCGGCACGTACTTGTAGTTGGGCAGCAGCGGATTGTCGGGGCGGAACATGCTCCCGACATTGGTGGCGTGGTGGATCGACGCGTAGAAGTCGGTGTAGTCCCCCACCCGCGACGGGACGAGGAGCTCGACCTCGCCGATGGGGTGCAGCGAGTCGCTCAGCGCCGACTGGACCGCCTGTGGTGCATCGGTGGAGAGCGCGTCGAAGATTGCGACGCGCAGCGCGTGAGCCGACTCTGACCCCAGCGCCATCAGCGAATTGAGCGCGTCCGCGCCGCAGGCGGCACCCAAGGCTTCCGACTCCGGCTTCATGAAGAACTCGATCGCGCACGACCCGACGACGGCCCGCAGGTCGAGCACCCGGTCACCGATCGCGACGCCGATCCGGGCGTCGCCGCCCCGCGGACGGAACACCCCGAAGGGCAGGTTCTGGATTGGAAAGTCGGACGCAGCGTCGTTGGCCGACTCGACCCACGAGCGGGCATCGGCGGCGTGCGTTCGATCGAGTTGGGCAGGAGGCATGGCGGAAGGTATTCGGGTCGGCGGCAGCCGCGTCAGGCGCCGGCCTCGAGAAGGCGCAGCGCACGGAGCTCGGCGAGCGGCTCCTCGAACGAGCAGGACCCGAAGGAGAGGGCGATGCGCGAGCGGACCGCCTCAATCTCGTTCGCCGTGAACCTGAAGTCGCGCCAGCGCATGGCGTTACCGTCGAAATTCAGCGCCGAGGCCGACCGCTCATCCAGCAGCTGCGCCAGCTCGATCACGTCCCCGCCGGCGCGGGCGGCAGCCGCAGCCAGCAGGATGTTGAGGAAGCCAAACATCGTCCCGTGGGCGCTCTCAGGCTCGTATGTCAGGCGGTAGGATGCCCGGAGGGGGTGATGCAGCCCCGCCGTCGCCTTGAATGGAAGCGACAGCCGCGCACACTCGGCCAGGAAGCGGGCAACCTGCATCGACGAGGGGAACTGCTCCTCGCTCACCCCCCCGGTGCGGATCTTCGCCGCCAGCCGGTGGGCCGAAAGCGAGGCCAGCACCGCGGGCATGCTGTCGTCAGGCGCCACCTCGACGAACATCTCGATCGTCGCGTCGCGATGCGCAGCGAGCGCTTCAACCTCAGCCGTGGTCGCGCCGCGTGCCTCGACGGTGTCGATCGCGGCCGACCACCCCTGCGTTGCCGCGGCCGTGTAGCGCTCGTTGAACGCGTGAATCGCGTCGAGGTCGGCCGCGCCATTTCCGGAGACGAGGGCGCTGACCCGCCAGTGCGCATCGGGGGTGGGGCCCTCCGGATACTCGGCGAGGGCTGCCGAGGCGAGTTCCGGCAGGCGTGCGACCGGGACGACGAATCGCCCGAGCGCCCATGCGTCGACTCCCTGGCGGTAGGCGCGATAGTTGGCCACCGCTTCGCGCATCGGCAGCGCCGCGGGGGGAAAGAGCCCCGCGTAATCGATCGCCCCGGCGAGGAGCGACCTGATCATGCGCGCGACTTCTTCCCAGCCCGCTTCTTCGACGAGGAGCGCTTCGCCTTCTTCGGCATGAGGATGGAGCCGCGGCACTTCGGCGAGCCGCAGAGGCACCTGTAGAACTCCTCGTCCTCGGCCGTGTGATCGTCCCGGCGCTCGTACTGGTAGTCGTACACGAGTTCCGTCCCGGCCGGGATGCGCTTCTTCGACTCGATGTAGATGCGCTTGTCGCCGACGATCACCGCCTCGCAGTTGGGATCGCACGAGTGATTGATGTACATCGCCTCGTTGCCGCCGTTGGCCGCGTCGATGATCCAGTTGTCGGTGAGCGTGAAGAGGAAGGTGTGGTGCCGCTTCATCTTCTCGTCGTCGTAGCGCCGGTCGGCCTCGTCGTGCGAGATCTTCTCCCCGGTGTACTCGATCAGCCGCGTGCCGCGCGGGATGTCCTCGAGCGCGAACGCACCGCGCCCCTGGATGGGCGAGTTGCGGATCTCGAAGTGGCGTGGGGACGCGTATCGACCCTTGGGGGCGGCGGACTTGCGGCGGCGGGACGGCGGCTTGCCGGACTTGCGAGTGGGCATCGAGGCAGGTGAGGAACGAGGGAGGACGCGACTACGACAGGCCGGGGCGCGTGCGCCGGTAGGCTTCGGCGGCGTGCTTGAGGGCGAGCACGGAGGAGGCTTCGAGGTCAAACTCGACGACCATCGTCCCGAGCTGGTCGGCCGAATGCGAGCCGATGCGCCGCGTCAGTTGGTCGCAGCCGGTATGGCGGCGGAGGTATTCCCGCGATGCCAGCCAGAGGCTGTTCGCCTTGTGCCACGCCTCGGCCTCGTCGCCATCGGGCTGCATCCCCTTGGCGGCGAGCTCGTAGGCGGCCAGCATGTCGCCGAGGGCCTCGTCGCACAGCGAGCACATCTCGCGGGCGACGCGGTGCTCGATCTCGATCGTCGGGCGGCCGACGAGGCGTGACAGGCGCTCGTGATGGTGCCACGTGTCGAGCGCCGCGCGATACAGCGCGTCGGCGGTGACCATCGCGCAATCGAGCGGGGAGAGGGATTCGGCACCGTCACCCGGGATGACGGACGGCTTCGACTTCGGCATGTGCTCAAATGTAACCCATCGCCCGCAAGGCCTCGTAGCGCCGGACGGGGGAGGACGGGTAGTCGGTGCCGGCGCCGTCGGTGCGGAAGCTCCGTCCGGGGAAGCGCACCTGCCAGGCCTTGGCGATCACGTCCTCCCACGCGGTCTGGATGGTGTAGCCATACCCGGTCGCGATCGCCACCGCGTCGTTGTACCCCACGGTGAGGAGCGCATCGGGGCCCTGCTGCACGTCCATGAAGTAGGGCGACCGGCCGAGTCCCTCGGGGAACTAGAACGACTTCCCCGGCATCGGATGATCCATGAGGTCTCCGGTGAGCTTCTTCTTCGACTCGATGCACATGCACGCGAACTTCGGCTCGTTCGCGTCGACCGAGTGGTTCTCGTCCCACACCCAATACGCGTCGCGAAACTGCTCGCGGTCGCGCACCACGTCGTCGATCGGCCGGCGGTCGAGCAGCCCCTGGCCGAGCAGCGCGTGCCGCGGGGCGAGCCGCCGGTCGTCGATCTCGGCATACGCGGCGACGACCTCGTGCCCCTCATCAAGGAGCCGCAGGGCGAAGCGGAGCCCGGAGGAGTGCTGCGTGGCGATGACGAATCGCATCTCGCCCATCAGGTGATCACCGTCGGGCGCGCGCGCCCGGTGTGCTCCTGCACCTCCGCCACGGCGAGCGCCGCCTCGATCAACGGGCGCAGCGCCTCGGCTGGATCTGACGACTGGCGCTCCGGGTCGGGCTCGTACGCCTCGATGTAGATGCGGAGCGTCGCGCCGGCGGTGCCCGTGCCGCTCAACCGGTAGACGATGCGGCTGCCGTCGTCGAAGCGCAGCCGCACCCCCTGCCGCTCGCTGATGCTGCCGTCCACGGGGTCGTGGTATGCGAAGTCGTCGGCCGCGGTCACGCGCCGGCCGGCGAGGTTCGTCCCCTCGATCGCCACGAGCCGCGCGCGCAGGAGCTTCATCAGCAGGTCGGCCCCATCGGCCGGCACCCCCTCGTAGTCGTAGCGCGTGTAGTAGTTGCGGCCGAACTCGCGCCAGTGGCCGCGGACGATTGCCTCGACCGATTCACCCGGGCGACGCGCGAGGATGTTGAGCCAGAAGAGCACCGCCCACAGCCCGTCCTTCTCGCGCACGTGGTCCGAGCCGGTGCCGAAGCTCTCCTCGCCGCACAGGGTGATGTGCCCGGCGTCGAGCAGGTTGCCAAAGAACTTCCACCCCGTCGGCGTCTCGAACACCTCGATGCCGAGCCGGCTGGCGACGTGATCCACCGCCTGGCTGGTCGGCATCGAGCGGGCGACGCCGGTGATGCCACGCGCGTACCCGGGCGCCAGCGTCGCATTCGCCGCGAGCACCGCGAGACTGTCGGACGGCGTGACGAAGAAGTTGCGGCCGAGGATCATGTTGCGATCGCCGTCGCCGTCGGAGGCCGCGCCGAAGTCGGGGGCATCGGCCGCGAAGAGCAGGTCCACGAGCCCCTTCGCGTACGTGAGGTTGGGATCGGGATGCCCGCCGCCAAAGGTGTCGCTCGGCACCCCGTTGATCACGGTCCCGGCGCCAGCGCCCAGCCGGCGCTCGAGGATCTCGGTGGCATACGGGCCGGTGACGGCGTGCATCGCATCGAAGCGCATGCGGAAGCCGCCCGCAAAGAGGGCGCGGATCGCGTCGAAGTCGAAGAGCGTCTCCATCAGTGCTGCATAGCCGGCGACCGGATCGACGACTTCGACGACCAGCTGCTCCACCACCTGCTCACCGATGACGCCGAGCTGCACATCCGGGGCGTCGGCGATGCGGTAGCGCGTGATGGCGGTGGCGATCGCGGC
>JACDHQ010000084.1 GCA_013820975.1 Gemmatimonadaceae bacterium | reverse complement strand
CCACAATGGTGGTTCGCCCGTCAGCGCGAAGACCGTGTAATCCCGGGCTCGTGTGACGCCGACGTACAACAGTCGCGTCCGTTCAAGTCGCGTGTCGTGCACCGCCCTCTCGCCCTCGGGCGATGTGGCGGCCACGGCGTCGAGCCATGTGTCCTTCTTCTGGGTCCCGTAGGGCCAAGGCCAATAGCGCAGGACACGGCCGGCCAAGGGATCGCGCCAATCGGGTTCGCCTTCGCTCTCTGCATAGAGTCCGAACGGGTCGCACTTGAGGTTCGACTCGAGTTCTGTCAGGATGACGATCGGCCACTCCAAACCCTTGGAGCCGTGGTACGTGAGGACTTGAACGGCATCCGGATGGCCGCTTTTCGGTTGACTGGCGTCACCTTGCATGACGAACCAACTACAGAGCCCAGTGATCGTCACGGCTCTGCGGTTGGCGCGCTCGTCCTCCTGGTACTGCTCGGCGAGGTCGCGTAGGGCCTTGAGGTTCGCGAGCCGGGTCTCGACATCGTTCCAGCGCCGGATCACGGTCAGCAAACCGGTGACACCCATGACCGAATCCAACATCTCTGCAGGTGTCGCGTTCGGCGCACGGTCCCTGAGTGCAACGAGATCGTCGGCGAAGTCGATGCACGCATGGAGCGCGGCTGGGCTGTCGTCTGCGAACACGGCCTCGATCCAGGCGCCATCGCGTCCTGCCAATCGCGCAAGCTCGGCAGCCGCAAGCGAGTCACTCCGGTCAGCGACCCAACGCAGCGCGGCGAGCACGAGCTCGACCTCTGGTTGCTCCATCAACCCAGACCGCTCGACCGCAACACGTACCCCGTGGAGCGCGAGTGCCGCGGCGATGTCGCCGACTTGTTGGTTGGAGCGGCAGAGGACGGCGACATCACCACCACGCGCGGGTCGAAGACTGCCCTTCTCGTCTACCATCCAGCCTTCCGGCGCCTCGAGCAGAGCCGCCACGGCTGCTGCCAGCGCGTCAGCTCGGTCGCCACGGTTCTTCCCGGCGACGGTCCATGCGGCAAGTGCTGGTTCGACGCCGCTTTGCTCGGTGCGCTCGCAGTCGCTGAACTGAATCTCCTCGACGGGAAAGCCGAGCGCCGCGAAGTTCGGTGTGAATGCCGCGTTGACGAAGTCTGCGAGAGGTGGACGCGTGCGGTAGGAGCGTTGGAGGTAGCGGGTCGCGCCTCCCGTTGCTGCGGTGATGTGCCGAGCTGCGCGCGTCGTCAGCGCCGGGTCTGCGTCTCGGAACCCGTAGATGGACTGCTTTGGGTCGCCGACCCAGGCGCTCCTCGTCGCAACTCGCGAGAGGGCAGTGAAGAGAGCGATCTGGATCGGGCTTGAGTCTTGGTACTCGTCGACGAAGACAGCGCCTACCGATTCGGCCAATCGTTCTCGGTTCGCCGGGTCGTCGAGGATGTCGAGCGCGAGTTTCTCTTGATCGACGAAGTCGACGAGGCCACGCTCGGCCTTGTAGGACTCGAACGCCTCCATACACGCCGCTGCACAGGCGAGTTGCCCCTCGATGAAGTCGGCGAGATCCTGACGCAGACGCGGGTGACGGGGATGGGCACTTGCCGCTGCGACGATGTCCTCGAAGAGACCTTGATCGGCCTTCGGTCCCGAGAGTTTCGCGAGCCGGGCCCACGAGACCCAGGGCAGTTCGTCGCCACGGGCGAACCGTGCCGCGGCGTCGTCGACAGCAGGGAGTACTCTGTCGCGCGTTCCCTTCTTGAGCAACGCACGCCGCGCCCGGGTCAGGAGCTTCGCGCATGCCTCGACCGCAGTTCGAAGCGCGTCGTCGAGCGCCGCCGCCGTCTCATGCGCTGCCGCTGGTGGCAGGAGCGCCACCAGTCCTGCGATCGATCGCTCGGCCGACGCCGGTAGATCCCGTGCCGGGATGTCGTTCTGCCGGGCGATGTTGACGATGTCGTGCACGTCGTCTTGCCAGCCGCGCTTGAAGCCACGTTTTGACGCAAAGCCGCGGTCGGGCATGTCGAACCGCTCGGCAAGCGTCGTCAGCGCTTCGGCATGCTGCGCCATGACCCGGCCGGTCGCATGCGAGAACGTCGCCTTCACGCGCTCTTCGGTGATGACCTCGGCCATGGGAGAGCGACCGAGCTCGAGTGCGAAGTCGGACACGAGCGTTCCGCAGACGCTGTTTACGGTCCCAACCCGTGCCGTGAGCATCGCCGCTGCATCATTTGGACGGCCGGCCGCGATGAGCGAGGTGCGGATGCGGCCAGCGAGTTCTCCCGCAGCACGCCTCGTGAAGGTCGTCGCGAGCAGGCGCCCTGGTTCCATTCCCGCCTCGATCTCGGCGCACATGTCTGCAAGCAGCGTGTACGTCTTGCCGGTGCCTGCCGAGGCGATGATGGTCGTCACGGGCCCCTGTGTCGATGCGGCTGACGCAGCGGTGCTCATGTCGATCCCTTCATGCGGCACAAGGTGGCGTAGTGGCACCGGTCGCAGCGCACGTTGCGCAGGAGACGGGTGCCGGTCCGGGGTTGGACGGGTACGTTCTCGACTCCAATGGCGTGGAGAACACCCGTGGCCGCCTGGTCGCGCCACATCTTCCAGGTCTGAGTGACTGCTTCCCACGTCTCTCGGAGGTCGCGTGCTCCGTCGATAGGAGCGCCAGCGAGTTCAGAGGTCGTCAGCGTCGCGAACTGGCCCTGCTTGAGCAGGAAGTAGCCACCGCGGGGCGGGTGCGAAGGAGATGCGAGGGCTCCGTACGTTGCGAGCTGGACGGCGGTGCCCTCCTCGAGTTCGGCCTCGCGGTACTTCGGTGTGCGCGTCCACTTGAGGTCAATGATGATGGGTGCTCCATGAGCGTCTTCAGCCACGAGATCGACCGTGCCCAAGACCGAGAGGCCGTCGTCGAAGGTCGCACTGAAATGTTGCTCGGTGCCGACGACCGTGAGTCCGTTCGCCGACAACGTCCGCGCTATGGCAGCCATCGCAGCCGGGAGGCGTCGCTGTGCGTGGATGAGGTCGACCGCATGTTCGGGATACCGCAGTGGAATTGCGAGCTGATCGATCATCGCGTCGAGCATGGCGCGTGAGCGAGATGCCGCGTCCTCCGGTCGTGGCGGGTCCCCAGCCTCGAAGACCCCGCTCGCCAATGCATGAGCGAGGTTGCCCATGAGTCGGTTCTCGTCCGGGATCGACCGCGCTCGGCCTGGCCGAAGGCGGCCGACATGCTGCAGTGCCCACTTCAACTGGCACTCGAAGAGGTTCTCGAATGCGGATGCCGATTCATGTCGATCCCGAAGGAGATCGGTGAACCCTGCCGGTGTGGCCCAGGTTGCCTGCGACGCAGGAAGTTTGAGCGGTTCGATCGCCGCGCGAGGCAGGAGTGTCCCGCCGAGGGACATGTGGTTCGTGTAGATGGCGTCTTCGAGGCGCGTTGTCACGGAGACGCGCTCGACGGCCGGTGCGATTCGGTGCGCGAGGGCGTGCGCCGCCTCATCGCCGTCAGCGTCGAGTCCGGCGCTCACGAGGATGAGCTGCCGTCTCGCATAAATCACGGCGCGTTCCCAGGCAGCGCTGAGGACACGTGCCGAACGTGCATCGTCGTCGGGTTGACAACCGAGACCACTGAGTTCGGCTCGTTCCGCTGCCGTCCAGGGAGCGCGCGCCGGCCGTTCGCCGCTGTCGCAGAAGTTCCACCAGACGACCGTTTCGGACGGGGCCCAGATGGCTCCGGGATGGGCGACCGTCTGCCACGGCGCGGCCTCCGCCTCGGCATCCGGATCGTCTGCTCCGTCGCTCAACACCTGATCGATGACGCGCTCGATGAGCGCTCGAGGGTAGCGAGCACGCTGCATGGCGATGAGCGCAGCTCGTACGTCGCTGGCGAGGCGCGATGTCGACAGGAAGAGCGCGTCGTTGCCCGCCGCGAATCGAGCTGTGGCCCAATCGATGACGCGATCGCAGATCGCAACTGCCTCGCTCCCCTCGAGGCCCTCCGTGGGATCGGCATCGGATGGTTCGACCCAATCACGCCAGCGGCGAACCCGCTTCTTCGCCTTCTTTCGTTCCTTGTCATCGACGGCGAACTCCAACTCGCTCGACTCGATGGCCTCCCACGCCTCGAGCCACCGTGGGCCGCCGATTCCGGGCGCCTGTTCGAGCGCCACCGCCAGCCGCCACGAGGCGCGAGGGCCGATCGGAGAGCTGGAGAACACCAACAGATCCATCAGTGCTCTCGCGTCGAGTGGTCGCCACGCGATCTGAAATGCGAGGAGCAAGACCTGCAGGCTCCCTCGGTAAGGCGAGCGTTGGCGCAGTCCAGACCTCGGTTGCCCACTGGCGGACATGGCGCCGTCGAGCGCGTGAGTATCGCCCCCTTGGGCGACGAGCACGGTAGGGCCGCTGTCGGCCGTGGCAAACCACTGTCCCATGAGTTCGGATCCCAAGAGAGAGCTGGCACTTCGTACCAGGAGCACCGATGAATCGCGTTCGATTCCAAGATCCTTTCCGGACAGCATCCATCGCTGCATCCGGCCCAGTGCGAGCGTCGCTTCGGCAGCAGGGGAGACGTCAATCTCTTCGATCGTGGTTCCCGCTGCCTCCAGAGCGTCGAGCACCCGACGCCAACCGACAGGGTGATCGCCCCTCTTGTCGATCAGCCTCACACGATGGATGGTGCGGGAGACCCTTTGGTCGACACTCAGCGCGACGGCTCGGAGGCGATCGGAAAGGCCCGGCGGCAACGGGATCGTTGCTTTCTCGGCGGCAGCAAGATCACCCAGGCGCCGCTCATCGTGCGCATGGTCGGGCTGCCACCCAGCGTCGACGAGTTGATCGCGCCAACCGAGCAGCAAGCGCGCCGTCGCCCACGGGTCGGCCGCAAAGGAAGCGGACCAGAATCGTCGACCGTCGTCGGCGGCTTCCACTCTCGCCTGCCACGCTGCGATCCTGACTACATAAGGTGCTGATGGCCCGGAGAGGCCGAGGGCAGTCTCCAGGATGTCCACGAGACCGTTCGGTCCGACGACAGGCGATCCCAAGGAACCGCTTCCGTTACCTCCGTGATCCGGCCAGGCCCTGCCGTCTGCCCAGAGGCCGAAGACTACATCCATGCCGGCTCCGATTGGCGTGGCTGGCGGCCGAGGGCCGGCCTTGAACGTTTGACGCTGGGGGAGCACGAGTGTTGGTCATATGATCGGATCGGCATCGCCTCGAGCCAAGCTACCTGCGGCGACACATACGGGCGCAATGTGATGTGCACGCCCAGCGCACGCCACCGTCGATTTGGAACGTACCTGATGCAGCGTCTGGGGTCGCATGCAAAGCGAACCGGCAGGAATTCGGCGGCTGGAACGGCGGATGTGACTAGCCATCGCCTCCCACGTGGCGCTGCCACACCCGACCCGCGACTGCTGGCGGGCCTATTCACATCTTGGGTCGCGTGTTGTTGAACGCTCTTCCGCGAGGCAGCGTGCGGCCGCTCTCTGTGAGTGGACGGGCAGGAGATCCTGAGCTTCGTCGCAAAGAGCCGACGGAGTCCACGTCGGGGCAGCCGGGGCGAGTCTCGCTCGTAAAGTGCTGCATACAGCTGTCATATCCAACTCGTGCTTGGGCCGAAGTGAATAGATGCGCAGGGGCGCGTCGGAAAACCTGGCTGTCGTCGTATCAAAGGTTGTGGGCGTGCTGGCCGAGTGACAATTGGGTGATTGGTCGAGGACCCACTTACGGAAGAGCTGAGATCTGTAGCGCTGCCGAGGGATGCCCACAGAACTCGCCTCGTCACTTACCCAACACGTCTCGTATCCGCGACTCGATCTTGTCGACGAGGTGGTCGTCGCCACGCGCACGCCGTTCGTCGAAGACCTCGACGAATGATTCGATGAGGCTGGGCCCGACCCACGCTTTCGTGAGGATGACGACCACCGCCATCCAGAAGAACCCGACCCAGAAGTACGACAAGCCGAGGAGGACGAAGAAGACCACCCAGGCGAGGTTCTGGAACTGCATGTACTCCATTCCGAGGTACTTGCGCATGGTCGAATCTCCTTCAGTTCGTGGAGTGCTTCGTGCTCGAAGCGGGCCCGACGGTGGTCTCGCTCAGTTGCTGATGTCGACGCTCGTCGAGATGCGACCTGAGCAGCTTCGAACTTGCCTGCAGTCTAAGGAGGCGGTGCGACACGTACGGTCGCTCCCGGCTCGGTGGAGCTGTATGCCGGCACGGGACACCGCGCCTCAGTTCGAGGAGGGCCTCGTATGACGCGCCCCGGCTTCCGTGAACGCGTCCACGAGTGACTGCCGGTCCGGAACGTCTGCATCGAACGTTAGGGCCACCGCGAGCGCCTCGTCCAACGAGGCGGTGGGCAACTGGGCGATGTATGCGCGAGCGTCCGCGTTCATCGACCACGACACGCGCAGCACTGTGATCACCTCGTCGCCGGACGTGGGTGGGCGGGCACCGATCGGGGGCGTGGAGCGCCCTGGATCCACGTCGTGGGCCGCGTACTTGGCCGCTGCGTTCCGGAGGGTGGTGGCGATCGATTCTCGGACGCTCGGAGGTTCCAGCACCTCGAGCTGGTCTCCCCACGTCAGCAGGAGCGGCATGAGCTCGAGAGCGCGTCCCGCGTCATCGAGCGTCCCGCGGATCCGGGCTAGCAGGCTTCCATCATCGGACACGTGCTCGATCACGATCCCGTCTTCGAGGCGCTCACGGAACGCTCGAGCGGCCTTGGCATATACCCGAACCTCGACCCACACCTCGGTTCCTCTGAGCACGCCGTACGATGGGCCGAAGAAGATGGCAGGGTCGAAGTCGGTCGGCGGTTCGTAGGTCTCCTCCAAAACCTTGACGTTCGACATGCGCATGAGCTTGAAGACGGCGACGTCCTTGCGGCTGGTGCGGTCGAAGGCGATGACGTACGCTTCGTGGTTCCTCCGATTGACCTCGAAGAAGTGGATCTCGAGGTCTCGGCGGATCGGGGTATCGCGGTTCGCGGAGAGGTAATCGCAGCGGAGGACGCGTCCGCCGAACCATGCTTGGGCCACGAGCTCGAGCGATCGATCGTCATCGCCTTGTTCCAGGACGTCGACCTGGCGCATGAGTGCGGTCTTGGCGGGTTCGGGTACGAGGCGAGCGAGCTTCCGCATGGCGTCGCGGTAGTGGTTCCCGCCGCTGCCGGTATGGACGAGCATGCGGGCGGCGCTATAGGTCGCGAGCGCCTCGACGGTATTGAGCGACGACTCCTGCGAACGTATGCAGTAGCGGCGGGTACGCTCATCGAGTTCGAGGTCGACGCCCATGTCCATCTCGAGCGTCTGCAGATCGCGCTCGATGGTGCGTCGATGAGTGTTTGCCTCGCGAGCGAGTTCAGCAGCACCAGATGGTCGATCGAGGAGGCGGTTCCTCAACCAGTCCAGACGTACTGCTCTGCTCGCGCCGCGGCTCACGAGGCGGTCCGGCGAAGGTGTCGTAGCGAATCGTGCATGATTCAGGATACGCGGTGCACCGTGCGGACCTTCCGGTGAGGGGCGAGAAGGTGCGAGCGTACTCGAGGAGTGGCGCGTGGAGCGCGCGAGCCACGCCGTAGCGGTCGAGTACCGTCGTGACGTCCTCCGGCTGAAAGTCGCCCTCTGCT
>JACDHQ010000598.1 GCA_013820975.1 Gemmatimonadaceae bacterium | reverse complement strand
CGCGGCCGGGCGACTGCCGGTTCGGCGGCGTTCCCTTCCATCAGCGCGCCGCAGCGGCGCAGCTCCGCCGCCAGCTTCACGGCGGTGTCGGGGCGCATGCCGGGATCCCTGGAGAGGACCCGCGACAGCACGAGATCCACCATCTTGGGCAGCCCCGGGTCGATGGTGCTCGGCACGGGCGGCTCGTCCTGCGTGATCCGGACGAGGATGCCTGCCGGATCGCCGGCCGCGTACGGGTTCACGCCGGTGAGCATCTCGTAGAGGATTACGCCCAGCGAAAAGAGGTCCGTGCGGTGGTCGACGCGCCCCCCGCGCGCCTGTTCGGGTGACATGTAGGCGACCACCGGCAGCGCATCGGTACCGACACTGCCGGGCGCCGCCCCGGCCAGCGCGCGGACCTGGCCACCCCGGGTCCAGATCGACATGCCGAAATCCAGCACCTTCACGCTGCCCTTCATCGTCTCGAGCACGGTGTCCGGACGGAGATCCTTGTGGACCACGCCGCGTGAATGCGCCTCGGCCAGCGCATCGGCCACCTGCGCGGCCAGCGCAATCGCGTGGCCGGCGTTCATCCCCCCGCCCGACATCTGCTGCCGGAGCGTGGCACCCTGTACGAACTCGTAGGCGAGATACAGACGCTCGTCGTGGTGCCCCACATCGAACAGCGTGGCGATGTTGGGGTGCGACAGCCCCGCAGCCGCGCGCGCGTCGTCCATGAGACGCTGCCATCGCTGCCCCTCCGCGAGGCCGAAGGGCACGAGCTTCAGCGCGACCGTGCGCCCGGTGCTCGTGTCCCGTGCACGATAAACCTCGCCGAGGCCGCCCTCGCCGACACGCTCCAGCAGGTTGTAGTGCGCGACCGCGCCAAGGTCACCGATCGCGCGATCACGGGTCACTTCACCGCTCACCGGTCACCGCTCATTTGCGTGGCCTGGAAGGCCTGAGCTCGACACGGCTCGGCAGACTCCGCGCGGGCATCCGGATCAGGTCGAGCACGACCTGCGCGACATCCTCCGGCTGGATCTTCCAGTCGGCCGCACTACCGGCGCCACGGCTGAAGCCGGTTGCCACCGACCCCGGGGCGACACAGCTGACACGGATATCGTCGTGCCGCACCTCCTGCATCAGGGCTTCGGAAAAGGCGTCGAGGCCGGCTTTCGACGCGCAATAGGCGGCCCCGCCCGCGAAGGGGTTGCTTCCCGCCAGGCTGCTGACGTTGATGATCCACCCGCCGCCCCGCTCCTTGAGGTGCGGGATCGCCGCGCGACAGCAATAGAACACGCCGCTGAGGTTGGTCTCGACAATCGTGTGCCAGTCGGCAACCGACATGGCCTCGACATTCCCGAAAAGACCGACGCCCGCATTGTTCACCACGACATCCAGGCCGCCGAAGTGCCCGACGGCATCGTGCACCAGCCGCTCCGCATCCTCCGGATCGCGCACATCGGCCTCCACGGCGAGCGTGCGGGGACCCAGCTCCGCGTGCGCACCTTCCAGGTCCTTCGAGCTCCGTCCGCTGATGACGGCCGACGCCCCGTGCGACGTCAGGACCCTGGCAATCGCGAAGCCGATTCCGCGAGATCCCCCGGTCACGAGCGCGACCTTGCCGGCGAGCGCACCCTCCGATGTTGGAGAGGTCGTATTCATCTCAGTAGAATAGTCGACTCTGATGTCCTTCATCGCGGTTCTGGGCGCGGGCTCTGCCGGCGGCGCGCTCGCGTACAGGCTGGCGTCCAGGAATCGCGTGCGCGAGGTCCGGCTGATCGATCCCGACGGCCGCATCGCCCAGGGCAAGGCGCTCGATATCCAGCAGTCCTCGCCGATCGAGGGCTTCGGCACTCGCGTGTCGGGGGCAGAGAACCTGGAAGCGGCCATCGGTGCCGATGCCATCGTGATCGCCGATATGGCACGCGACGATGGCGAGCATGCGGGCGAGGCGGGCCTGGCGCTGATCAGGCGGATCGCTGCGATGGAACCGGCGGCTCCGCTCGTCTTCGCCGGAGCCACTCAGCGGGAGCTGATGGCGCGGACCGTCACCGAGCTGCGCGTGGAGCGCCGCCGGGTCATCGGATCGGCTCCAGGCGCGCTCGAATCGGCGGTCCGCGCACTCGTGGCGCTGGAACTGAACGGCACCGGAGTGGAGGTACGGCTGCTGGTCGTCGGGGTGCCGCCGCACGCGGCGGTGGTGGGGTGGGAAGAAGCCACGGCGTTCGGACAGCCCGTGCGCGCTCTGGTGCCCCCGCACACGCTTGCCGCGATCTCGGCGCGGCTTACGGCGCTGTGGCCCCCTGGCGCGCAGGCGCTCGCATCCGCAGCCTCGCGC
>JACDHQ010000597.1 GCA_013820975.1 Gemmatimonadaceae bacterium | reverse complement strand
TGGATGGTCTGGGTCAAGCGTGCGTTCGCGCTGCTGATGATCGGTGCAGCGGAGTACTACCTCATACAAGCGGGGAAGCTGTGGCTGTGACGACGGTCGGGGGTAGGGGGGCGGGAGTCGGAGGGGGAACCCACGCGGCTGGGCGGACGGTGCGCGGCGCGCAAAGCGCACTTCGTGCGCTCGTCGTCGCCGCGGTGTTCGTCGCCGCTGCCGCGCCAGCCGCGCAAGCGCAGCTCGGCATCGAGGTCGGCTCGAAGGCGCCGCCGGCCCGGGTGCAGACGCTCGACGGCCGCGTGGCCGACCTCTCGCAGGTGATCGGCAAGGCGCCGATCGTGATGGAGTTCTGGGCGACCTGGTGCCCCAGCTGCAAGCAGCTCGAGCCCGAACTGCAGCGGCTGCACGCGAAGTACGGCAGCACCGTCGCGTTCGTCGGCATCGCCGTGTCGGTCAACCAGAAGCCACCGCTCGTTCAGCGGTACCTCGAACGGCATCCGATGCCGTGGACGCACTTCTACGATTACGAAGGCGAGGCGACGGGCGCGTACGACGTGCCGGCGACGTCGTACATCGTGATCCTCGATCGCAGCGGCACGGTCGTCTATACGGGGCTGGGGGGCGACCAGCGCCTCGAGCGCGTCATCGCGGCGCTGAAGTAGCAGAGGCCGGCCCGGGCATGCACATCGGCTCGGGAGGCCGGCGCTGCTTCACTGCTTCTGCTTCCGCCCTTTTGCCTTCCCCCGCTTCTTGTTCTTCTTCCCGTCGCCGTCATCACTGCGCACGCGCCCTTGACGCGACTCCATGATCCTGACCGGCGCCACCGCCAAGGTGCGCTCGATCTCGGCATGGTTGTTCTCGATCAGGTCGCGGTTGATTGGCCGCACGGCCGCGTTGGCGGTTCCGCTCGCTGGTGAACGCAGGTCCATCGCCTGCGCCAGCGCAACCGTCGTCCGCACGTAGTCGCCCACCGACATCCCAGCTCCCTCGATCGCACGCTCGACCGCCGTGTCGGCGGCAAGGGCACGCGTAGCGCGATCCAGTTCCGCGTCGGTGACCGCATCCAGGGGGATGCGCCCGGAGACCTCCGACCCCCCGATCGCCGAGAGCGCGGATTCCGCGGCGAGCCACTTTCGATAGTCATCCGAAGTGACGTCGTGATCGAGCGGCTCGTACTCCACGTCCGAAAATCCGGGCTCGGCGTCTCCGGCGAGCAGGGCAGCCTCGAGGTCGGCCGAGCGGCCGTCCGAGCATGCGGACATGCTGACGAGGGCGAGGGCGATGGCGAGCGCGATGGCCCGACGTACGGCGTGATCCAGCGTCATGCGACGAACCTGTGCGAATCCGGTGCCGGGACTGTCCCGCGCCGCGTTTCCGCGCGAGCTTTCCCCCCGCCACCATGACCGACGTCTACCGCGGAATCCGATCAACGCAGTTCGGGCTGCTCGTCAATGCGGTGCTCGCGGCGACGAAGCTCGTCGCGGGGCTCGCCGGCAACAGCTACGCGCTGGTGGCCGACGCGATCGAGTCGGCAGCGGACGTGATGGGTTCGGTCATCGTGTGGGGCGGACTCGCTGTCGCCGCGCAGCCGGCGGACGACAACCATCCCTTCGGTCACGGCAAGGCAGAGGCGATCGCCGCCGCCGTGGTCGCGGTCATGCTCATCGGCGCAGCGATCGGGATCGCGATCGAGTCTGTCGCGGGGATCCGCACGCCGCACGAGGTGCCCGAGGCGTGGACCCTGATCGTGCTGGTGGTGGTCGTCGCCGTGAAGTGGACCCTGTCACGACGGGTCGCCAGTGTCGCGACGAGCATCCAGAGCACAGCCGTCCAGGCGGATGCATGGCACCATCTCAGCGACGCCATCACGTCAGCTGCGGCCTTCATCGGCATCGCCGTCGCCGTATACGGCAATCGATGGTTCGGGGGGAACGTTCCCTGGTCCACCGCCGACGACTGGGCTGCGCTGCTGGCGAGCGGTGTGATCCTCTACAACGGGATCGTCCTCGCTCGGCCTGCCATCCACGACCTGATGGACCGGATGCCCGGCGAGGATGTGGTTCGCCCTGTCAGGACGACCGCAGAGGGGGTCGACGGGGTCCTCGCCGTCGAGAAGCTCTGGGTGCGAAAGACCGGGCTCGTCTACGAAGCGACGGTGCACATCCAGGCGGACCCGACGATGTCACTGGTGGACGCCCACGAGCTCGGCCACCGGGTCCAGCACGCGATCCGCGACTCCGTCCCTGGCGTCGGCTACGTGACGGTTCACATGGAGCCGTATGAGCTGCCAGACAGCGGGTAGCGGTGGCTGATAGCTGATAGCTATCAGC
>JACDHQ010000001.1 GCA_013820975.1 Gemmatimonadaceae bacterium | reverse complement strand
GGTAGGCGCCGCGCGCCACGCCGCCTCGGCCAGGCGGTCGACCATCAGCGCCATCGACGGTGGAAAGTGGGTGTCGCGAGCCCGCAGGACCTTGGGATGCACCGTCGGCGTCGCGACGTCCGACCCGAAGAACAGCTCCTCGTACAGCTTCTCCCCCGGGCGCGCCCCGGTGAACTTTATCTCCACGTCCGTTCCCGGCTCCAGCCCCGAGAGTCGGATCAGGTCGGTCGCAAGGTCCACGATCTTCACCGGCTCGCCCATGTCCAGCACGAACGTCTCGCCGCCGCGGCCCATCACCGCCGCCTGCAGTACGAGCTGCACCGCCTCCGGGATCGTCATGAAGTAGCGGCGCATCTCCGGGTCGGTGATGGTGACCGGCCCACCGGCGGCGATCTGCCTCATGAATGTCGGCACCACGCTGCCCCGGCTGCCGAGCACGTTGCCGAACCGAACCGACACGAAGTTCTTCTGCTCGCGGTCGGCCACCGCATGCACCACCCCTTCGGCGACGCGCTTCGTCGCCCCCATGATGCTCGTGGGCCGTACGGCCTTGTCGGTCGAGATGAGCACCAGGCGCTCAGCGCCATAAATGGAGCAGCACTCGGCGACGTTCTGCGTCCCCACCACGTTGTTGAGGATCGCCTCGTCCACGCTCGCTTCCATGAGCGGCACGTGCTTGTGGGCGGCCGCGTGGAACACCGCATGCGGGTGGTGCGCGGCGAACACCGCGTCGAGTCGCCGCTCGTCGCGCACGTCCACGATCGCCGGCGCCACGTCGATGTGCGGGTAGGTCACCTGCAGCTCCTGCAGGATCTCGAACACCGAGTTCTCGCCGCGACCAAGCGCGACGATCCTCGCGGGGGAGAGCTGGGCGATCTGGCGGCACAGCTCGCTGCCGATCGACCCCCCGGCACCAGTAACCAGCACTACCCTCCCCGTGATCATGCGACCGACCTCTTCCAGGTCGGTCTCGATCGGCTCGCGCCGCAGCAGGTCCTGGATCTCGATCTGGCGCAGCGTGCTCACCGATTTGGAGCCGGAAAGGATCTCGTACAGCCCCGGAATCGTGCGGACGTTGACCCCTGCTGTCGCCGCGACCTTCACCAGCTCCCGGATCACGGCCCCGGGCGCGGACGGCATCGCGGTGATCACTTCGTCCACCTCGTGGCGTTTCACATGCTCAGCCAGCGTCGAGAGCGGGCCGAACACGCGCAACCCGCGGAGGTGGAGCCCCCGCTTGAACGGGTCGTCGTCGAGAAAGCCCACCGGGACGATGCCGAGTTGCGGGTTGCTGAGCAGTTCGGCGGCGATCATGCCTCCGGCATCGCCCGCACCGGCGATGAGCGCCCGGCGGCCGGATGCGGGACTCTTCCTTCCGTTGAGCTCACGCCTGGCCCAGGACCGCAGGACGATGCGCGGGATGGTGATGACCGCCGGCGTCAGAATGCTGTCGATGAGCAGCACGCTCAGCGGGATGCGTCCCGATACGACTCCAAGTGCCGGGAGAACCAGGGTGCCGGCCAGGAGCGTGACCCCTGCCGTCACCGCCGACGCGACCAGGACGATCTCGAGCTCGGCCACGCTCGCATACCGCCAGAGCCGGCGGTATATCCCGACTGCGTGGAAGATGGCAAGCTTCAGCGGGACGATCAGGAGCGCGAGCCAGATGGCCTCCCGATGCCAGTCGGCCCACCACCCCCACCCTTCGAATCGCGACGTGAATGCGACCGCCGCGACCAGGATGAGCAGGATGAAGTCGAGAACGAAGAAATGCCGGTTCTGCATACAGCGGATTATGTTAGAATTGGGAAGGTGCGGAACCTCCTTTGCAATCCACGGGCCGGTAGCGGCCTGATGGTTGCAGCAGCGGCCGGGCCTGCTGCATTTCCCACGAACTCCCTCCATCTGTGTCCTCGCGCGTTCACCTTTCCGTGCCGCACATGAGCGGCCACGAGCAGCAGTACGTGGCCGAGGCCTTCGCCTCGAACTGGCTGTCATCCGTCGGTCCCAACCTCGACCGGTTCGAGGAGGAGGTCGCCGGCCGGCTGGGCGAGGGGGTTTCCACGCTGGCCGTCGCCAGTGGAACCGCGGCGCTGCACCTGATCCTCCGCTGGCTGGGGGTGGGGCCGGGTGATCGCGTTGCGGTTTCCACGCTGACCTTCGCCGGCTCCGTATTTCCGATCATGTACCTGGGCGCAACGCCCGTCTTCATCGACAGCGAGCGCGAGTCGTGGAACATCGACCCCTCACTGGTGCGGGAGTACCTGCGGACGGCCGCCGCGGCGGGGACGCTGCCCAAGGCGCTCGTCGCGGTGCACCTGTACGGGCAGCATTGCGACATCGACGCCATCGCCGAGGCGTGCCGCGAGTACGGCGTCCCGCTCGTCGAGGACGCAGCGGAGTCGCTCGGCGGGACCTACCGCGGCCGGCAGACGGCCACGACCGCGGACTATTCGCTGCTGAGCTTCAACGGAAACAAGATCATCACGACCACGGCAGGCGGGATGGTCGTGGCCCGCAGCGCCGAGGCCATCGCCGTCATGCGCAAGTGGTCGACGCAGGCGCGGGAGCCGGCGGCGGAGTACGTGCACCATGAACTGGGATACAACTACCGCATGAGCAACGTGCTGGCCGGCATCGGGCGCGGGCAGCTGCAGGTGCTCGACGAGCGAGTGGCACAGCGGCGCGCCGTGGCAGAGCGGTATGCTGCCGCGTTTGGCATGATGTGTGGCGCGAGCCTGCAGCCCGAATCGTCGTGGGGGCTTCACACCAGGTGGCTGACCGTCGCCATCCTCGACCCGCGCCAGACCGGGGTGCGCCCCAACGAGGTGGTCGAAGTGCTCGGTCGTTCGGAGATCGAGGCAAGGCCGGTGTGGCGTCCCATGCACACGCAGCCACTCTTCGCCGACGCGCCGCGCGTGGGCGGCACCGTCGCCGAGGAGCTGTTTGCCTCCGGCGTGTGCCTGCCATCCTCGTCGTCGCTCCCGGCATCGGACCAGGCGCGGGTCATCGAGAGCCTGCAGCGGTGCCTGGCCGCGGGACAGTCTCCGCGCCAGGATGGGGCGCGCTCAGCCATGGCGCCGGCCCATCACCGCCGCGGCTCGTCCGCTGCGTAACCCGTAAACTCTGCCATGGTCGCCTCGCCCTCCGCGCTGATTCCGCGCCGCCCGAGCACCGCGCTCACCGTGCGCCCGAGAATCCGCAGATCGAGCGCGAGCGAGCAGCGCTCGACGTACTCGACGTCAAGATCGAGCCGGTCCGGCCACGTGAGCGAGTTGCGGCCGGATACCTGCGCAAGCCCGGTGAGCCCCGGACGCACCTCGTGACGCCGACGGTGATGCACGGCGTAGCGCGGCAGGTAGCTCACGAGCAGCGGACGCGGACCGACGAGGCTCATCCCGCCTCGGAGGACGTTGAGCAGCTCGGGAAGCTCGTCGAGCGACGTGGACCGCAGCCGGCGGCCGGCTGGCGTGAGCCGCTCGGCATCGGGCAGCAGGGCGCCCGAGACATCACGCCCATCGGTCATCGTCCGGAACTTCATCATCTCGAATGGCCGGCCGTCGAGGCCGGGGCGCACCTGACGAAACAGCACAGGCGCGCCGATCTTCCAGCGCACGACGACCGCAACGACGCCCAGGGCGGGAACCCAGAGCGGCGCGGCGAGCAGCACGGCAATGATGTCGAACAGGCGCTTTCCGCGATATCCGGCCATGGACGCGTTACACTGACGGTTCGTGTGGGGCACCACTGAAACATGAGACGACGTTGAAAGTAATCATTCTGGCCGGCGGACAGGGCACGCGACTCCGCGAAGAAACCGAGTACCGGCCGAAGCCGCTCGTCGAGGTCGGCGGGCGCCCCATTCTCTGGCACATCATGAAGTCGTACGCGCACTTCGGGTTTCTCGACTTCATCGTGTGCCTCGGGTACCGCGGCCGCATGATCAAGGAGTATTTCCTCGATTACGAGGCGATGAACAACGACTTCACCATCTGCCTGGGTGAGCAGCAGGAGATCTCGTATCACGGGGCGCACGAGGAGCAGGAATTCCGGGTGACGCTCGCCGAGACAGGGCTCGACTCGATGACCGGGGCGCGCGTGAAGAAGGTGCAGCGATTCGTCGAGGGCGACCTCTTCATGGTGACGTATGGCGACGGGGTATGCGACGTCGACATTCGCGCATTGACGGAGTTCCACAAGTCGCACGGCAAGCTCGCAACCCTGACCACCGTGCGTCCGACGTCGCGCTTCGGGGTGATCGATATCGACGACCGTAGCGCAGTGACCAACTTCCTGGAGAAGCCGCAGAGCGATGGCTGGATCAACGCCGGATACTTCGTGTTCGACCGGCGCGTGTTCGACTATCTCCCCGACGATCCGTCGTGCATTCTCGAGCGAGAGCCGCTGGAGAAGCTCGCGCGCGACGGACAGCTGCAGGCATTCCGCCACGAAGGATTCTTTTACGCGATGGATACCTATCGCGAGTACCAGCACCTCAACGAGCTATGGGACACCAGGCAGGCGCCGTGGGCTCGCTGGGATCGTCGTGGCCGGCAGCCCGGGGCCTGACCCCGTGGACGGGACACGTGGCACGTCGAACGAATTTTCGGCGCTGGCCGGCAAGCGGGTGCTCATTACCGGTCACACCGGCTTCAAGGGCGCCTGGCTCGCGGAATGGCTGCTGCAGCTCGGCGGCGAGGTGCACGGCATCGCACTGGCGCCGGAGGCTCCGGGCTCGCTGTTCGAGCGACTCGGCCTCGCTGCGCGACTGCGCCATGTCGAGTGCGACATCACCGACGCCGAAGGGCTGTCGCGGCATGTGCGTGAGGCGGCACCCGACGTGGTGTTTCACCTCGCCGCGCAGGCGCTGGTCCGACGGAGCTACCGCGACCCGCTGCGCACCTGGACCGTGAACGTCATCGGTACGCTCAACGTGCTCGAAGCCGTGCGGGCATCGAACCGTCCCGCGCGCGTCGTGGCCGTCACGACCGACAAGGTGTATCGCAATCGCGAGTGGCCGCACGCCTACCGCGAATCCGATGAACTGGGCGGTCACGATCCGTACAGCGCATCCAAGGCGGCGTGCGAGATCGCCGTGGCCTCATGGCGGGCGTCCTTTGCGGAGACCAGCGGAGTGCGCGTCGCGACCGCACGAGCCGGAAACGTGCTTGGCGGCGGCGACCATGCCGAGGATCGTATTGTCCCCGACTGCTACCGGTCGTGGTCCCGGGGCGCACCGGTAGCCCTCAGGCATCCGCACTCCACCCGCCCGTGGCAGCATGTGCTCGAGCCGCTCGGAGGGTACATCCGGCTGGCCGATCATCTCAATGCTGCGGCGCCTGTCGAGGCGGTGAACTTCGGCCCCGGGCCCAGTGGCGATCGCCGAGTGCACGAGCTCGTATCGGGGCTGGCACGACTGGCGCCCGACCGCGTGTGGAACGACGAGTCGGAACCAGGCGCGGTGCATGAGGCAAAGGCGCTTTCGCTGGCGATCGATCTCGCTCGGCACCGCCTGGCATGGCAGCCGCTCCTCTCCTTCGACGAGACGCTGCAGTGGGTCGATCGCGGCTACAGCCGCGACGAGTCGACCGCTGATGTCGTTCGCGACCAGATTCACTCATATCAGGACCGGCGGACCGTATGACTGCACCGCTTCCCGCGCCGCTACCGGCGTCCGAGCGAGCCACGGCGCTGCGCGCGCAGATCCTCTCACTCGTGCGCGAATATCACGCGGAGGGGTTCCCGGCCCGTTCATTCGTGCCGGGCGAGTCGCAGGTCCCGGTTTCCGGGAAGGTGTTCGACGGCGACGAGCTGGCGCACCTCGTAGATGCGAGCCTCGACTTCTGGCTCACGACGGGTCGCTACGCCATCCAGTTCGAGCGGGCGTTTGCGCGCGCGTTCGGCACACGGAGCGCGAGCCTCGTGAACTCCGGCTCGTCGGCGAATCTGGTGGCACTCTCGGCGCTCACGTCTCCGACGCTGGGCGATCGACAGCTGCGCCCCGGCGACGAGGTGATCACGGTCGCAGCCGGTTTCCCGACGACGGTCAATCCGATCATCCAGAACCGGCTGGTGCCGGTGTTCGTCGACGTGGTCATTCCCACACTCGGCGTCGACGTGACGATGCTCGACGCCGCACTGAGTGATCGCACCAGGGCGATCATGATCGCCCATACGCTCGGCAACCCGTTCAACCTCGCGGCGGTCTCGGCGTTCGCGAAGCAGCACAATCTGTGGCTGGTGGAAGACTGCTGCGACGCGCTTGGCGCCACGTATGGCGGAAAGCCCGTCGGCACCTACGGCGACGTGGCGACGGTGAGCTTCTATCCGGCGCATCACATCACGATGGGCGAGGGCGGCGCTGTCATGACGCAGAAGCCGGCCCTGCGCACGCTCATCGAATCGTTCCGGGACTGGGGGCGTGACTGCTGGTGCGAACCGGGCAAGGACAACACGTGCGGCAAGCGTTTCGAGTGGCAGCTCGGTGAGCTGCCCCAGGGGTACGACCACAAGTACACGTACTCCCACATCGGCTACAACCTGAAGGCCACCGACATGCAGGCGGCGGTGGGGCTGGCGCAACTCGGCAAGCTGCCGGAGTTCATCGCCGCACGGCAGCGCAACTTCGCCTTCCTGCACGCGGCGCTGCAGGACCTGCAGGACGTGCTGATCCTGCCCGAGCCCGAACCGGACTCGGAGCCGAGCTGGTTCGGGTTCTATATGTTCGTGCGCGAAGGGGCGCCGTTCACCCGCAGTGCGCTGGTGCAGCATCTCGAGAGCAAGCGCGTGGCAACCCGTCTGGTGTTCGCCGGCAATCTCGTGCGACAGCCGGCGTACAGCGGCATCGAACATCGCGTGGTGGGCGAGCTCACGCAGACCGATCGCGTGATGAACGATGCGCTCTGGATCGGGTTGTTTCCGGGGCTGGGAGAGTCGCAACTGTCCTATGTGTGCGATGTGATTCGCGCGTTCGTTCGGCAATGAGCAGCGCGGTGCTGCACTTCGAGCCACTGGCGATTCCCGGTGCGTGGGAAGTTCGACCGCGACGGTTCGAGGATGCGCGCGGGAGCTTCGTGAAGGTGTTCGTTCGATCCGCCTTTGACGACTGCGGACTCGAGACGGACTTCGACGAGCAGTATCACTCGGTATCGGTGCGAGGCGTCCTGCGCGGCCTGCACTTCCAGGTGCCGCCCGTCGATCATGCGAAACTCGTCTACTGTGCGCACGGCAGCGTACTGGATGCCGTGGTGGACCTTCGCATCGGGTCGCCGACGTATCGTCAGGCCGCGACCGTGCAATTGCGCGCGGATGTGGGCAACGCGCTCTACGTGCCGCGGGGACTCGCGCACGGGTTCCTGGTTACGAGCGAGAGTGCGCTCATGGTGTACAACGTGACGTCGGAGCACGCGCCGGCCGCCGATACCGGCATTCGATGGGATTCTGCCGGCATCGCCTGGCCCGAACGCGCGCCCACGGTATCTCCCCGGGACACTGCTTTTGAGCGCCTGAGCGATTTTGTGAGCCCCTTCAGGTTCGACGCAACGGCCGATGCACCCGACTGACCGCCGACGGACGCTCATCACCGGCGCGACAGGCTTCATCGGATCGCATCTCGCCGCCCGGCTGGTCGCGGACGGATGGGAGGTGCATGCCGTCCTCCGTCCGGAGTCGCAAGCCGACGCACTGCCTCCCGGGGTGGTCCCTCATGTCCACGACGGCACTACCGCGCAGATGCACACTCTCGTCGCCGCGGCGGCGCCCTCCGTCGTCTTCCACCTGGCATCGGTCTTCGTCGCACAGCACCAGCAGGAGGACGTGACACGGCTCGTTCGAACCAACGTCGAATTCGCTACCCAGCTGCTCGATGCGATGGCCGCCAGCGGTGTCCGTCACCTGGTGAACGCCGGGACCGCGTGGCAGCACTTCGAAAACGGCGACTACAATCCGGTCTGCCTGTATGCCGCGACGAAGCAGGCATTCGAGGCCCTTCTGACCTTCTACGTCGAGACGGCACGCATTCGCGCGGTCTCCCTGCGGGTGTTCGACACCTACGGCCCCGGGGATCCGCGGCCAAAGCTGTTCTCCGTGCTCGATCGCATCGCCAGGGAAGGATCCGAGCTCGCAATGTCGCCCGGGGACCAGCTCCTCGATCTGGTGTACATCGACGACGTGGTGGACGCCTTCATCGCCGCGGCGCGCTATCTGCAGGCGGGCGCTGGCGCGGCGCACGAGATCTTCGCCCTCTCCTCAGGAGACGCGGTCTCCCTCCGGGAAGTCGCCACGCGGTACGGTCGCATCGCCGGCCGTCCGCTCCCCATCCGCTGGGGCAGCCGTCCCTACCGCGAGCGTGAAGTGATGGTTCCGTGGTTCCTGGGTTCCCCGATCCCGGGCTGGACCCCTCAGGTGAGCCTTGAAGAGGGTCTGCGCCGCGTCATAGCTCACGCTCAATCCCGCGCCACATGACCGACCCACATACTGATCCACATACTGATCCACATACTGATCCACAGCCCTTCACGGAGATGACGTTCGGCACGGTCCCACCGGGCGAACTCCTGCTCTCGTTTTGTATCCCGACCTACAAGCGCGCACCCAAGCTGGCTCGCCTCCTCGAGCAGATGGTGCGCGTGCTCGAGCAGTCCGCGTTCCGCGATGCCGTCGAGATCGTGATCTCCGACAATGCCTCACCCGACAAGACGGACGAGGTCTGTCGGACGTTCGGCGAACGGCTCGCGCCGCTCTGTCACGTCCGGGTGCTCCGACAGGCGGAGAACGTCGGCATGATGCGCAACTTCCAGCTGTTGTACGAGCAGGCTCGCGGGTCGTATGTCTGCCTCTGGGGCGACGACGACGGGTTATACGACACGGAGTTCGACCCGCTGCTTCACGATCTCTCGACGATACGGCCGGAGCTCTGCGTCTCCTCATTCAACAATTACAAGTTCGAAGGCGATCGCGTGCGCCTCGATGGGCAGGCGTCCGTAATGGTGACCGATCTTGAGCCAGGCGTCAGGCATCTGCTCGCCCTCGGTAAGATCAGCCAGTACGTGTACAGGCGGCGTGACCTGACGCCTCACGAAAAGGGCGTCAGCGACCGCGGCCGCATGGAAACGGAGTTCTGGTTCATCACCCTTTCCGTGCTCCTCTTTACTCACCATCAGCGGACGCTCCTGCTTCGCAGCGCGGAGATCGGATGGAGCGACCGCGATAGTCACGATCTGCGCTTCTCACCGCGGGCGTACGGCACCATCAAGGAAGCCGCTTTGCTCGGTCTCGACGATCAGGTCCTCAGGGCAGAGTTCGCCAGGAAGCTTCCTGAACCCATCACCGACCTCATCATGGTCGGAATTCTCTTCCGCCATGCAATAGGCCGCATTCGGCTGCAGCCGGATATCGCGCGCATGGAGCACGCGCATCTGATGGAGAACCTGCCACGGCTGCTTTTCGCCCATTGGCGCACGTTCGTGAAGATCCCCTTCATCCTCGTGCTCTACCCGCTAACGCGCTGGCGCGACGCCGCGGCGGCGGGCCGCATCGACCGCTGAGGCGAGGCCTGCGGACGCGAGACGCAGAACAGAAATTGCGAAGGGAACGTGGCCGCGTCCGGGCGGACGATCCCTCCCTCATTCACTGAATGAGTTCCCTCGCTATATTCCGGCACCATGACCACCACGACCGCCGACTACCTGGAGCCCTCGCCCCGCATGCGCGAGCTCCAGCTGATGGAACTGCTCGAAGGTCAGCCGCAAACCTCGCAGAGTTCGCTCGCCAGCCTCGTCGGGCTCACGCCGGCTCGCGTCAATGCCTACATCCGCATGTTCAAGGAACGCGAGTACATCACCACCGAACAGCTCTCCCAGGGCATGGCCTATCGCCTCACGCCCCAGGGCAGGCGTTGCCTCGCGTACCACCAGGTCAGCTACCGGGCCGAGCTCGTCCGGCTGACCCAGGCGACCCGCTCGCGCTTCCGGCAGTTCTTCGGCGAGCTCCGCAAGCAGGGCGTCTTCAGGGTGGCGCTGTATGGCGCCGGCGAAACGGGGGAAGTGGTGATGGATGCGCTCACAGGCACCGAGGTCGTCACCGTCGTCTGCGTCATCGACGACGACCCGGTCAAGCGGGGACGCCTGTGCCGCGGTGCACCCATCCGGCACCGCTCGGAGCTTCGCGGCCTCGCCCCCGATGCCGTGGTCATCACCAGCATCACTCAGGATGAGGCCATTCGGGCCCGGCTCGCGAAGCTGGCCGAGCCTTCCCTCAGGATCGTCTCGATCCTGGAGTGACCGATGCCACTCAGGGTCGGACTGGACCTCGTCGAAATTGCCCGGTTGCGCCGCCTCCTGCAGGCGCATCCCCCGCTGGCCGCGCGGACCTTTTCGGAGCGCGAGCTTGCTGCGGTTCAGGATGCGAACGAGTTCCGCCGCTACGCGTACCTCGCCGGCCGGTTCGCCACAAAGGAGGCGGTGCTCAAGGCACTCGGCACGGGCCTGAGCGCGGGCATCCCACTCGGCGACATCGAGACGACCACCGCCGATTCGGGAGCACCAGTGCTGGAGTTGTCCGGTGAAGCGCTGCGCCGCGCAAGCGAGGCAGGCTTCACCACGTTCGAGACGAGCATCAGCCACGACGGCGGAATCGCCGGCGCAGTGGTCGTACTCACCTAGGAGTCGGGCATGGCAAGAACACAGAACAGGAACGTCGCGATCCGCGGAGTCGTGTGCGCCGTACCCGGCGAACCGTTGCAGGTCGCCGAGATCGGCAAGCACTTCGGTGAGTCCGACGTCCAGAAGATCGCGAAAACGGTCGGACTGGAGACGGTGCACCGCGTCGCGCCCGGGCAGACCGCGGGCGACCTCGCGGTGCAGGCCGCCGAACGGCTGCTCGCGGACCTCGGCTGGGAGCGCGAGTCCATCGACGGTGTCATCATGGTGACCCAGACCCCAGACCATCTTTGCCCCGCGACAGCGAACATCGCGCACGGGCGTCTGGGGCTATCGAGCGATGCCCTTGCGTTCGACGTGAACCAGGGCTGCTCGGGCTATGTCTATGGCCTGTACATGGGATCCCAGTTCATCCAGTCGGGTGGGCTCAAGCGCTTCCTGCTGCTTGCCGGCGATACCTCGAGCATCGGTATCTCCTCGGAGGATCGCTCCGTCGCGATGCTGTTCGGCGATGCTGGCACGGCGACCGCGCTGGAGTTCGACGAGACCGCACCGCCCATCTCATTCGTCCTCGGCAGCGATGGCACCGGCGCGTGTCACCTCATCGCGCCGGCCGGCGGATGGCGCCAGCGGCCAACAGCCGAGTTGCTGCAGCGCGTTGACGCAGAAGACGGCAATCGCCGTGCGCCGTTCGAGCTGTACATGGATGGCCTGGCCGTGTTCAACTTCACGCTCAAGCGTGTGCCGACGCTCATCAGGGACGTGCTCGCGCTGCACGGCTGGCAGAAGGAGGAGGTGAAGGCGTTCGCGTTTCACCAGGCGAACGGCTTCATCCTCAACATGATGGCGAAGAAGCTGAAGGTGCTGCCGGAGCAGGTGCCGGTGAACATCCAGCGCTACGGCAATACCTCCATGTCTTCCATTCCGCTGCTGCTCGGCGACGACCTCGCGCCGGTGCTCACCAGCGGCACGCCCGAGAAGATGGTCCTTGCGGGATTCGGCATCGGGTTGTCGTGGGCCGCGGCCGCCGTGGAGATGCGGCTCGAGGTTGCTCAGGTGATTCGCGTTCCGGTGGTAGCGGGGCGAAGTCCGGTGGAGCAGATGCAGATCGAGCATGCGCAATCCGCTTGACCTGAGCGGCAAGCGCGTGATCGTGACCGGGGCCTCGTCGGGCATCGGTCGCGCGACCGCCGTGGTGCTCGGCCAGCTCGGAGCGGAACTCGTGCTCGTGGCGCGTCGTCAGGATGCGCTCGAAGAGACGCTGGGGATGCTCGAAGGCACCGGCCATGTCGCGGCGTGCTACGATCTCACGGAGGTTGACGGCATTCCCGCGTGGCTCAAGGGAGTTGCGGCAGCGCGGGGCGTCCCGTTCGACGGCGTGGTGCACGCGGCGGGGCTCAGTACAGCCATACCCATCCGGATCCTCAACCGGAGCCGGATGGAGGATCTCATGGTGCTGAACGTGTATGCCTCGCTGGCCCTTGTTCGCGGAATGGCAGCGAAAGGAGTGGGGGCAGACGCGGCATCGCTGGTGCTGGTCTCGTCGGTGAGCGGACTTGCGGGCGCGCTCGGGCACTCCGTGTACAGTGCATCCAAGGGCGCGCTCCATGCCATGGTCCGTTCGGCGGCAAAGGAGCTGGCGCCGCGGCGCATGCGCATCAACTGCGTGGCCCCGGCGTGGGTCCAGGGCCCGATCATGGACGTCGTGCAGGACATTCAGGGCGATGGCTTTGCGAAGGTGGCGGAGCGCCAGTTCCTCGGCGCCATTTCGCCGGAGGATGTCGCAACTTCCGCGGCATACCTCTTGTCAGATGCGACGCGTACGATCTCCGGCACGACGCTGGTGATCGATGGCGGCTGGACCTGTTGAACGGAGTCGTGCCGCAGCCCGCACAACCGCTGGCTGCAGTGAACGGCTCATCCGATCGAGGAAAGGGACGATGACGAACGACAAGCTCGTGGAACTGTTCGCGGAAGGACTGGAAGTGGATGCCGGCGTGCTGACGCCCGACACGCGCATCGCGGACGTCGAGGAGTGGAACTCCATCGGGTGGCTCACGATCATGTCGATGGTCGATGAGCAGCTCGGCGTGCAGATCGAGTCCTCGGCAATTCGGGGGTTCCTGACGGTGCAGGACGTGGTGGATTACCTGTCGGCCAAGACCTCGCTCGCGAGCTGACCGCCGCCAGTGCGTCCCCTCATTCCCCGCAGCGCGTACTTCGAGGACGAAGCGTTCCGGATGGAACGCCAGTCCCTCTTCGGCCGCCTGTGGCAGTTCGCCGGCTTCGCCACCGATCTCGCGGCTCCCAACGACTTCATCACCACCGAAGTCGCCGGCCGCGCCGTGCTGGTTCAGAACTTCGACGGCGAGCTGCGCGGATTCGCCAATGTCTGCTCGCACCGATTTTCACGGCTCCGGTGCGAGGCAAAGGGCAATGGCAAGCTGCGGTGCGGGTATCACGGGTGGATCTACAACGCCGAGGGCATTCCGTACAGCATTCCGAGTCGCCCGCGCTTCGATGCACTGAAGGACCGCGCGGAGGTCGCAAGACTTGCGTTGCGACGCTACGACCTGGATGTGTGCGGTGGCCTGGTGTTCGTTCGCGAAGGCGCCGAAGGCGAGGGAGATTCGTCCGTACCCGGGGAGTCGCTTCGTGAGTTTCTCGGTGCGAGCTTCGCGCCGCTCGAGCAGATGAGCCTCGCACTCGGCACGCCGGTTTCGCGGCTCGATGTCCTCCTGCGCTGCAACTGGAAGGTCGCAGTGGAGAACGGGCTCGAGGCGTATCACGTCGGCTTCGTGCATGAGGAGACGTTCAAGCCGCTCGAGATGTCCGGCATGGATTTCCGCTTCGACGGCCTGCATTCCTCCTGGCATGCGCCCGTGGAGGCGTCGACGGCGTCGCGGCTGGGTCGCCTGGTGAAGGCGAGCCGCATGCCGCATCCGGTGCCCGGCTACGTCCACCAGCTCATCTTCCCCAACGTCACCGTCTCCACCCTCTGCGGCGCGACCTTCGGGTTTCAGGTGCTGCGCCCCGTGAGCCCCGTCGAGACCCAGCTCACGAGCATCGTCTTTCTGTCACGAATGAAGGCCGACGCCGGCGTGCAGGAGATGGTGCACAGCGCGCTGACCGAGTCGACGGCGGTTTTTACCGAGAAGGTGACGCATGAAGATCGGGTCGTATGCGAGGCAGTCCAGCTCGGGCTGCGCGACGCCACGCAGCCGGGCATCCTCAGCGAAGAGGAAGAACGGGTGCACCGCTTTCACGCTGCGTACATGGAGCAGATGTCCACTTCCGCCGCATCACATCCGTTGACTCACGCCTGAGTTTCACCCGTGCACAATCCGCTCGACCTCACCGGAAAGACCATCCTCGTCACCGGCGCCTCATCCGGCATCGGCCGCGCGATCGCCATTCTCTGCGGCCAGCTCGGCGCACGTGTCGTGCTCGGCGGACGCCGCGAGGGTGCGCTGCGCGAGACGCAGGCCGCATTGCCCAATGCGGAGATGCACCGCGTCGAGCCATTCGACCTCACGGCGATGGACGGCATTCCGGCATGGATCACGGGTGTGCGCGAACGCGCGGAGGCGCCGCTCGATGGGCTGGTGCATTCCGCGGGACTGAGCGTCACGATGCCGATCCGCGTGGCAAATCGCGCGAACACGGATAACCTCATGATCCCCAACGTGTACGCGGCGCTGGGACTCCTGCGCGGGTTCAGTGCCAAGGGGGTGGCGGCCGGGCAGTCATCCGTCGTGCTGCTGTCGTCGGTGGCGAGCTTCGATGGGTCGCCCGGGCTGGTGACGTATGCCGGCACCAAGGGCGCCATCAACGGCATCGTGCGCTCCGCGGCCAAGGAGCTCGGGCCCAGACGGGTGCGGGTGAACGCGATCGCACCGGGCTACGTGGAGACGCCCATGTACCACGAGATGAAAGCGACGACACCCGACGCGGTCATCACCAAGCTCGAGGAAGAGCACTTTCTGGGGATTCCGAAACCCGAGGAGGTTGCCGTGATGGCAGCCTATCTCCTGTCCGACGCTGCCCGCGTCGTCACCGGCACCATGCTGGTGATCGACGGCGGCTACTCCGCCTAGCATGCGCAGGCGACTGCTGCTGCTCGGCGCAAGCGGGTTCGCGCGCGAGGTGCTGTGGATGGCAGACGACATCGCCGCTGCGGCGCGGGAGTGGGATGTCGCAGGTTTCCTCGACGACGATCGGGACGGCGCGCGGGCGAGCCTCGCCGCCATGGGCGTCGACCTGCCGGTGCTGGGCACCATTCGCGATCACGTGCCGGGGTCCGACGAGGTGTTCCTGCCCGCGATCGGGAGCAATCGCGCGCGCCTGGCGATCGGCAGCTCGCTGCTCGATCGTGGTGCTGCGTTCATCACGCTCGTTCATCCGACCGCGCGCGTCCACCGGTCCGCATCCATCGGGACCGGGGTGGTGATCGGACCGCTTGCCTGCGTTGCGCCCAAGGCAGCGGTGGGCCAGTTCAGTGTGCTCAACCCTTCCGCGTCATTGCGCGAGGATGTCGTCGTCGGCGAGGGCTCCTTCGTCGGCGCGCGGTGCGAGCTCATGTCCGGCGCCGTGCTCGAGCGCGGCACCTTTCTCGGCAGCCACGTGACGGTCCACCCGCATGTCCGGGTCGCCGCGTTCGCGACAATCGGCGTCGGCAGTGTCGTGTTGCGCCGTGTCGCCGCGGGCTCCACGCAGCTTGGCGTGCCGGCGCGGCCGTTGGCCGTCTGACCGATGAGCCATCCCATCGGAGCGCGGCGGCGCCTCATCATCATCGGAGCGGGAGGCCTCGGCCGGGAGACACTCTGGACGGCGGAGGAGATTCCCGCCGACCAGCGTGACTGGGAGATCGCGGGTTTCCTGGATGATGACGTCGACGGCGCACGCGATGCGCTGGCCCGCTGCGGTGTGGACCTTCCCGTGATCGGAGGCATCATCGACCACAGCCCCCACGGCGACGAGGTGTTCGTTCCCGCCATTCCGTCGCCGCGCGCCAGGCTTGGCCGGTGCAACGCCCTTCGGTCGCGGGGGGCAAGCTTTGTGAATCTGCGCCATCCCACATCGCTGGTGCATCGCAGCGCGACGCTTGGCGAGGGAGTGGTGCTGCGGCAGTACACCGGTGTCGGCCCCAACGCCGTTCTCGGAGACTTCGTGTTCATCGACCTGCTGGGCGGTCCGGCGCACGACGTCGTCGTGGGCGACGGCTGCCACGTCGGGGCGCACAGCGACATCATGGGCGGGGCCGTGCTCGGTCGTGGCGTGACGCTCGGCGCGCACGCCGCCGTACTTCCTGGCGCACGCGTGGGTGACTTCGCAACGGTCGGTGCGGGGAGTGTCGTGATCCGGCGTGTGGCACCGGGCGCCACGGTGTTTGGCGTTCCGGCGCAGCGGCTCATGTTCGTGCCTCCGGTGCAGCCCGACGACTCGGATGGTGCGGCGCAGGCGGCCCGGCATGGCGCGACATCGGGGGGCCGGTAGATGGACGCCTACATCGCGGGAATGGCCTATCATCTGCCCGAGCGCATCGTGACCAACGACGACCTCCAGGCAGAGAATCCGTCGTGGGACATGGCGCGCATCGAGTCCAAGGTAGGCATTCGCGCACGGCACATCGCCGGTCCCGATGAGAGCGCATCGGACCTCGGCTTTGCCGCAGCGGAGAAGCTGCTCACGGGAATGAACGTCGATCGCGCATCAGTGGATTGCCTGCTGCTCTGCACGCAGAGTCCCGACTACTTCCTCCCGACGACGGCGTGCGTGCTGCAGGATCGCCTCGGCCTGCCGACCGACTGCGCCGCGCTGGACTTCAATCAGGGCTGCTCGGGCTACGTGTACGGTCTGTACCTCGCAAAGGCACTGGTTGCTTCGGGTTCGGCGAAGAACGTTCTCCTGATCACTGCCGAGACGTATTCGAAGCTCATTCACCCGCGTGACCGGTCGGTACGCGTGCTGTTCGGCGACGGCGCAAGCGCAACGCTCATCAACGGCGACGGCAGCGGCGCAAAGATCGGCGTCTGCACACTCGGCACCGACGGGGCAGGCTACGAGAACCTCATCGTCCCAGCGGGTGGCGCGCGCCGGCCGCGCTGTGCCGCGACCCAGCAGGAGGTCGAGGACGAGAACGGCTCCGTGCGGACAGCGGAGCAGCTGTACATGGATGGCCAGGAGCTGTTTCTGTTCACGCTCAGGCGGGTCCCGCAGGTCGTCGATGCCACGCTCCGGCGCGCCGGGATCACGCGGGATGCCGTCGACTGGTTCGTGTTTCACCAGGCGAATGCATTCATGAACGACCACCTGCGCACCAAGCTGAAGATCCCGAAGGAGAAGGCGCCGATGTTTCTGGAATCCATCGGCAACACCGTGAGCAGCACGATTCCAATCGCGATGTTCGAGAAGGGTGTCGACTTCGGGCCCGGAGATCGAGTGATGCTCGTCGGCTTTGGGGTGGGCTACTCGTGGGGGGCGTGCCTGCTGGAGTGGAACACGGTCAAGCGGGTGTAGTGCGGAGTACGAGGTCTGGTCAGGCCGGCCGACAAAACCCCAGGCCCGGATTTATTCCGCACGACGTTCCGCGGCCTCGCGCAACGTCTCGAGAACCTGCCGCCCCACGGTGGCAGGATCCGTCCGATCTCGAATGGCGTCGATCGTGGCCTGCGACGGCTTGCGAAGCGGACCCCTCACCACCGCCTGAAGCGTGGCCTGGATGCTTGCAGCGTCGTACGGCGCGGCGATGTAGTGTCCGTCGTCGCCGATCAGGTCCCGCGCCGGCAGAATGTCCGAGGCGATAACGGGCTTTCCCGCAAGGATCGCCTCCGCGTAGGGCAGGCCAAAGCCCTCGAACACAGAGGGGATGACCACCGCGGCGCACCGGTGCAACAGCTCGTCGCGGACCTGGCGGCTGACGAAGCCCAGGAAGGAAACGCGCTCTTCCGGCAACCCGGCCGAAAGCTCCGTTGGCACGAAAGGACCAATGAACACGAACCGGGGGATCGTCTCAGCTGTGGGCCAGCTGCGCAGTGCCTCGATGAGTGCGCCGATGTTCTTGTGTGGGAGCAGACTCCCCAGCACCAGGAAAAACGGTTCGTCCAGGCCGGCCGATTCGGGCTGGCCGGTTACATCGGCCAGGGCGCCGACGATAACGGGGTTCGCGACCACGCGCGCCTCCCGGCCGAAGTGCGCGAGCACTTCTGACGCGGTGAAGGGGGAGATGGCAATCAGACGTGATGCGTGTCGAATGGTGAGTCCGCTGAGCATCCGGCGATACGCGAGCCGGGCCGGCGTCCAGTGCTCCGGAAAGGTCAGATACTGGAGGTCGTGAACGACGACGACCGTGGGCTTGGGGAACAGGATCGGCCGGAAAGTCGCCGGAAAACAGACAGCGTCGTACGGCCCACTCATCATCGGGAAGACCAGGTTCTGCCAGAGCAGCCGCTGGACGACCCCGCTTCCCGGTACGGTCCTGATGCGCAACCGCGGGCTGAATTCGGCGAAGGCAGCAGCCTCGCGCCGCTGAACCAGCAGCGAGACTTCGCCGGGACGTGCGACACGGGACAGCCCCTCGCACAGGTTCAGCACGTAGGTGCCCATGCCCGCCATGCCCGCCCGATAGATCGTGCAGTCCACGGCGAAACGCCGTCCGTGCGAAAGGGGCGTCATCGCTCAGCCAGCGAAGAACTTCGAAATGGCGGCCGCCAGTGTGGTGCCACTCCGTGAACCGAAGAACTCCGCGGCACCCCGGGTGTTCGCGCGTGTGCGTGACAGTTCTGCGGGATCGACGAGCCTCGCGGCGGCCGCCCGGACGTCCGCCGGCGCAGCACCGTTTGCGAGCGCGAACCCGGCATCGAATCTGGCCGCGAGTGCCTGGCTCGACGTACGGGCGGGGCCGATATACAGCGTGGGCAATCCAAAGCGCAGGTACGCCGAAAACTTGCTGGGCGCGACCACTCCCGACGTTTCGTCGGAAAGCAACACGACGCCCGCGTCGACCCGATGCTCCGCAAACAGCTTGCCGAGCCCGGCGAAGGGATGTCGGGGAAGAATCGTGAGCACCGCGCCCGTTCGTTCCGCGAGCCCGGCAAAACGGCGCTCACCGCGGGATGACGCACCGATGGCCACGATTCTCACCCTCGTGGACAACTGGATCTCCCGGATCAACGTCTCGAACGTTTCGAGTGGGTGCGCAAAACCGAGATTCCCGCCGTACGCGAGACACAGCTCTCCGCGAGATGCGTTTCCGCTATCCACCGCATCTTCGTGGGTGACGTCAGCGACGGCTCCCCATGTGGGATGCTGCACGATCGGCACGGCTGGCGCGCGGGAGCGAACGAGCGCCTGCATCGCATCGTCGAGGACGATGACGAAGCTCATGCGGCGGAGCAGGTACCTGTCGATCCCGCGAATGAGGCGCGCCACCCAGCCTGCTCCCCGGCGGCGGTCAAGCACCCGCGCTTCCAGCTCGGGGTGATAGTCCATCATCCAGCAACCCACGCGGATGTTCATCAGTCTGCCCAGCAGTGCAGCCCACAGCTGGATTCCCGGCGGCGTCGTCCTGACGAGCACGACCGCGGGACGCCAGCGCATCATGACGAACGGCAGCGTCGCATACATGTACGCGGCGTTGAGGATGCGCACGGGCTGCGTGCCGCCAGCCACATACCCGCCGACAAGCCCGTGGCAGAGGCGGGTCTGCAGGCCGGGGACCGCACGACGAACGCCTTGCATGAGGTCATCCATCATGTACTCCCCGCCGTACTCGAATACGAACAGGGCTTTCACGTCAGGCGATGCTGCCAGCTCTCCACGATCTGGCGGATCGTCTCGGGCAACGATACCGAGATGTCCCATTCGGGGTAGTGCTCGCGCATCTTGCTCAGGTCACTGTAGTAGCAGATGTGATCGCCTTCGCGGTTTTTTCCCGAGTAGGTGTACTTCATCGGGACGCCGGAGAACTCCTCCACCAGCCCGAATGCCTCGAGAATACTGCAGCTATTCGGCTTTCCGCCGCCAATGTTGTAGACCTCGGCGATGCGCGGCGCGGCGATGAAGGATTCGACGAAACGGGCAACGTCGAGCGAATGGATGTTGTCGCGCACCTGCTTGCCCTTGTAGCCGAAAATCGTGTACTCCCGATTCTCCAGATTGCAGCGAACGAGGTAACTGAGAAAGCCGTGCAGCTCGACACCGGCATGGTTGGGGCCGGTCAGACAACCGCCGCGAAGGCATGTGGTCGGCATGCCGAAGTAGCGGCCGTACTCCTGCACCATCACGTCTCCGGCGAGTTTCGACGCGCCAAACAGCGAATGCTTCGACTGGTCGATGGTGAACGTCTCCGGTATGCCATCGGCATATCGCGCATCGGCGTAATCCCAGCGCGTTTCCTGCTCTGACAGTTCGATCAGGTTCGGAGCATCACCGTAGACCTTGTTGGTCGACATGTGGGCGAACGGCGACTCCGGACAGTGCTGCCGGGCAGCCTCGAGGAGATTGAGTGTGCCGGTTGCGTTCGTATCGAAGTCGTCAAAGGGGATTGCGGCGGCCCGATCGTGCGAAGGTTGCGCGGCGGCGTGGACTATTGCATCGGGGCGAAGCTCCCCGATCAGCGCGGCAACCCCCTCACGGTTCCGGATGTCGATTTCATGATGGTGGAACGATTTGAGCTCGGTGACCAGACGCTCCTGGTTGAAACGGGTGTCGCCGGAGGGGCCGAAAAAGACCGCGCGCTGGTTGTTGTCGATCCCGTGGACATCCCAGCCCTTGGAGTCGAAATACGAGCAGACCTCAGAACCGATGAGTCCGGAACTCCCTGTAATCAGAATGCGTTTCATGAATGGATGTCGGGGGCGGAGCCGCTAAGTGGTTACGTGTCATCGAGATACGCGACGAACACGTATCTCGCGGAGTGTAGCTTCTGGACGAACGGGTGTCAAATGGAACAGTGCCGAGAGCTCCGGCCTTGACTCCACCTGCAGTACGACGATCTTGCCAAATGGGGCCGTGGACGCCGGAAGGTAGCCACAGCAAAGCAAATCTCTCGCCCCGCGCGAGGCCTCGAGGAGCAATCCAGAACCACTGATGAGTCGGGCACCAGGCACCTTCGCGCGTCTCTTTCCGCTCATCGCGGTGCAGTTGTACCTGAACGGCGTCGTGGCGCTCTTCGCATGGGGTCCGTGGCCCTGGCCGGTCCGGAACCCCGTCCGTCTCTACGGATTTCTGATCCTGGCGCACATCGCCGTGGCGCTGGGCTACCTGAGCGGCGCGTTCAAGCCTGCGCGCCCCGATCGCGGCGCGATCGACCCCAGACGCATCATCGGGCTCAGCATCGTCTTCAACTTGCTGCTGATCGGACCCACCGTCTTCTTCAAGACCGGCTCGGAGCTCACCCTCATCGACGCCATCCGAAACCCTGCCCTGGCGTATTACGGGGTTGCGGAAGCGTCATCGCCGGGGAAGACAGCGACCGAGATCGTGCGGTTGTTCCTGGGCCCAATCCTGGTGTTTCTGTTACCCGCTGGAGTCTACTTCTGGGAGCGGTTGTCGGGCAGCATGAAGTCCCTCGTGGTTGGCGCGACTGTTCTGAACCTCACGATCTGGCTCATGACCGGCACCAACAAGGGGCTGGCCGATCTCCTCATAATGCTCCCCTGGCTGATCGCAGCGCGAGTTGCCGCGGGCAAGCTCAGGCTCCGCGCCCGCCACTTCGTGGCAGGTGGGGCGACGTTCGGCGCGCTCATCCTCGGATTTGTGGCCTTCTTTACATACGGCCAGTCGCAACGCCAGGGCTCGATCGAAGTTCCGCAGTACTTCGGCCCCGCCGGCATCTATGCCAACATGGATGGCCCGATCATGCGATCGTTGTCGCCGGGCGCGCAGGGCGCGGCGCGCGGACTTTCGATCTACGCGACGCAGGGTTATTACGGGCTAGGGCTTGCTCTCGACAAGCCGTTCGTCCCCACCTATGGAATGGGACACTCGATGCTCCTCCATAACGTGGCCAAGCGAGTTGGAGGGTCGGATCGGGCCGCCGAGCAGAGCTACCCGGGTCGCCTCGAGACCGAGGACGGCTTTGGGCGATTGGCGTTCTGGCACTCCATCTATCCGTGGTTTGCGTCGGACGTCGGATTCCCGGGCGCGTTGCTCGTGGTATTCCTGCTTGCGCGCCTGCTCGCCGTTGTCTGGGTGGACATGATAGGAGCCGGCAACCTGCTCGCTGTACCGGTATTCGCATTCACGATCATCATTTTTGCATACTTTTCGGCAAATGCTTCGGTGCTCTCGAACCCGGAGGGGTTTACCGGATTCTATATTCTCATGATCGTCTGGTGGTGGCGGCGCAAGCGCCAGCTGAACGTGGCCGGGTGAATCTGGCGGCGTTTGGAACTGCAGGGGACGCGAATTGTGGCGGGTTACCGGGTGTGACTGGTGCGCGGGAGTGGCATGGCGCAACGAGCCCGATCTGGCGGATCGCTCCGTAGCAGGGGCGGCTCCGTGCGCCATGGAAGCGGGAACGGTGTCCTTGACAACGACGCAACGACGCAACAGAACGCCGGAACCACCTTGACGGAATCATGCAGCGCCGAAAAAGAAGACCTTGATGCTGCCGGCTCCCGCAAGTCACGGAACTCGCCGTACCACGCGGAGCGAATCCGCGTGAATTCGCAATCCGGTTGAGGTCGGGGCATTGCCCCGACCGGATCTGCGCCCTGCAAAGCTCGTTGCGGACCGGACCCACCCCCGGATCCGGACCCACCCCGCATTCGGAACCCTCTCAAAGCTCCGGCCAGCCATTAAATAGTAGAAGTCCAACCGCATTTCGACTCCAATTCCGACTCGGCACCTTGCAATACACATCGCCCGACCGTCCGGGAGAACACCGGCAATCCCCCTTCCCATGGATAGGGCCGGATGGCGAGACGTCGCTTCATGAGCTCTATGTCAGCGTGCGCCGCCAGCTTTCCACGGCCCTCGTCGTCGGCGGGCTCGTCGTCGTGTCACTGGTGGCGTACAAGCTCGCCCAACCCAGGACGTATACCGTTCGCAGCACCTTTGCTCCTCAGACGGGGCGATCCGCGTCAGCCAATCTGAGCGGGCTTGCCGCGCAGTTCGGCATCACTGCTCCCGGGGCGGACGCCACGCAGTCACCCCCCTTCTACGCAGATCTCATCACGAGTGATGGGATTCTGCTCGAGCTGTCAGGCACGCAAATCTCTCTGCCCGGTCGGGGGGAGCTCGCGGTCACGGATGCACTCGAGATTCCTTCGGGTCCCCCTGCTACCAGAGCTGACAACGGGCGGCGCGAGCTGGCGAAGATGGTTTCCGCGACCGCGGTGGCAAAAACCGGCGTCGTCCGGCTCAGCGTCGTGAGCGAGGAGGCTGCATTGTCAAATGCGCTGGCTGTGGCGACGCTTGGTCTGATCGACCGCTACAACCTGCAGCGGCGTCGGTCGCAGGCTACGTCGGAGCGCCGGTTCGTCCAGGCGCAGGCCCAGGAGGCGGCGGTCGCCTTGCAGTCCGCCGAGAACCGCCTCCGAGACTTTCTCGACCAGAACAGACAGTGGCGCGGAGCGGCGACGCTCGAGTACCGGGAGAACCAGTTGCAGCGTGAGGTGGCGCTCCGCCAGCAGGCGTATACCCAGCTCGTGCTTGCATCCGAACAGGCAAAGATCGACGAAGTGCGCGACACGCCGCTCATCTCGGTTGTCGATCCGCCGCGTACTCCCGTCAGGCCGGATCCGCGCGGACTGGCGATCTGGGGAATTGTCTCGATGATCCTGGGCGGGAGTGCGGGCCTCGTGGCGGCGCTTGTCAGGGACGCAGGCTTTCGTCGCGCGCAGCACGCAAGTCCCTAAAGGCTCGCATCTTGTCATGCCCGGCCCGGTGATCAACGTGCTGTCGCTCCTCCGCTACGGCGACGGTCATGCGTAATACTGCTGCCGGGTGAGTTCCCCCCCTCCCAGTCGGCGGGCCGCTGCTGCGACGACCTTCGCCACGAACGCCGCCAACATCGGGCTCGGCGCGCTGCAGTCAATCATTCTCCTGCCGTACTTCATTCGGTATCTCGGCAAGGGGCTGTACGGCAGCTGGCTTTCGTCCGGCGACGTCCTTGCCTGGATCCAGGCCGTCGACCTCGGACTGCCCGGCATTCTCACGCAGCGAATCGGTGCAGCCCACGGCCGCGGAGACGAAGTCGACATCGGCCGCTGGCTGTTCAGCGGCGTCATCTCGCTTGGGGCCGTGGCGGCGTTCGTGGTGTGGGCCTCGTACGCCGTCGCCCCGCGGCTGCCCCAATGGTTCAAGGTGCCTGCCGAGCAGGCCGCCTCGTTCGAGCTGACGTTTCAGATCGCGGCGATCGCCACTGCGGGGATCATCATGCAGTACGTGGCTGTCGGGTTCGCGCGAGGCACGCAGCGCACGGCATTCATGGGTCTGCTCATGGCCCTGAGCTCCCCGGTTGGCTTCGTCGTGACCCTCGTCATGCTGCTGCACGGATTCGGGCTTCCGAGCATCGCGTGGGGTATGCTGGCCCGCAGCACGGTGCTGATCGTCGGGTCGGCGTACTTTCTGTTCAGCAGCATGACCCCGGCGATGTTCCGCGGATTCCGTTTTGACGCGGCAGTGATGCGCGAGACGTCACGCCTCATGCCGGTCACCGCCCTGGGCGGGCTGAGCTACGCTGCCATGAATCAGAGCGAGTTCGCGATCATCGGGTTCATGCTCGATCCCGCCCTGGCCACCGGGTATCTCGCCACGCGGCGCGCGTCGGACGTCGGGCGCGCCGTGGCAGACGCAATCGCCTACGGGACGTACGGCAGCTTTGCGCATCTCGTCACATCGGAACAGCGTGCGAATTCCATTGCGGTCTACAACGAAGTCGTGTCCATCCGCACGTCCTTTGCCGTGGCACTTGCCGGCGCTTACATCGCCATGAACGCGAGCTTCGTCGCTGCGTGGGTTGGGCCGGGCCTGTACGGCGGCACGCAGCTGACCCTGCTGCTCGCGCTATCCTCGGTGGTCGGCGGAGGCGCGTTTCTCACCAACTACCTGTACCGGGCAACCGGCGCGGTGGCCGAGGGTTCCATCGCGTCGGCCGTCGAAGCGGTCGTCCGCATCGGGTTGATGGTCTGGCTGGTGAGCGTCATCGGCGTGCCTGGCATTCCGCTGGCGTCCCTCGTGACTGCATCGGTGTTCGGGGTGCTCGCGTATCGGTGGTCGATCTCGAGACTGAGACCCTTCGCGACAGAGGATGATCGCGTCGATGTCAGGGTATGGGCGGCTCGCATCAGCTTTCTCGTGCTCGCGGTAGCGGTCGGACACTCCGTTCGGATCGCGGACTGGATTGCGGCGGCGATGATCGGCGGCACCTTCGGAGCGGTCGGCCTGGTCGGTCTTGTGGCCATCGATACCAGGGCGGGAGCGATCCGGACGATGGCCGCGAACCTGGTGCGCAAGGCGCGCACGCCCTGGTGAGAGAGCGTCTTCGTAGCACGACAAGGGAAGCCGCCGCTGCGCGATCACGCGCCGGTGATCCACCGCCAGGTGGCGGCGAGTCCTTCATCCAGCGCGGTGGTCGCGCGCCAGCCGAGGACCTCAGCTGCCTTCGCCGGATCGAGCCCGGACTTGAGCGGCTCGCCGGGGCGGGCGGGCGCAAATTCGATCGGCACCTCGCGGCCTGCCGCGCGCTGCAGGCCGCGGGCTACGTCCACGACCGTACGCTCCACGCCCGTGCCGACATTGAACGCACGGGCGTCGAGCCGGCCGACCGGGGGCAGCGCCGCACTCGATGCGACGACGAAGGCATCGACGACGTCACTCACGTAGATGTAGTCGCGCGTCTGACTGCCGTCGCCGAAGATCCTGAACGGCTCGTTCGCCTGCAGCCGGCCGCAGAAGATCGCAATCACTCCCGCCTCGCCGTGCGGGTCCTGCCGCGGTCCGTACACGTTGCCGAAGCGCAGCGCCACGCACTCCATGCCGTGCACCCGCCCGTAGTACGCCATGTACGTCTCGGCGGTGAGCTTGCTGATGGCGTACGGCGAATCGGGGTCCTTGGCAACGTGCTCCGCGTTGGGCGGCGTGACGAAGTCGCCATAGAGCACTCCGCCGGTCGAGGAGAACATGAACCGGGGGCGCCTGGCGGGGTCCAGTGCGCGCACCGCCTCCAGCAGGTTGAGGGTGCCGCTGATGTTGACCGCCGCATCATACTGCGGGTCGCGCACGCTCACGCGCACGTCCATCTGGCCGGCGAGGTGCGCGACGATGTCGTAGCTGCCCTCGCGCACCAGGCGCGCCGCCTCCTCGCTCCGGACGTCGGTCTCGACGAACGTCGCCCCGGCGGGCACCTGCTCGCGCTTGCCGCTGGCGAGGTTGTCGATGACGGTGACTTCGTGGCCGAGCGCGAGGTATCGGTCCGCGAGGTGCGAGCCGATGAAGCCGGCGCCGCCGGTGATGAGGATGCGTGACACGCGGGCCTGGGGCTACGCGGGAGTGATGGTCTCGCGCTGCGGGCGCGACTGGAATACGCCCGACTCCGCGAGTCCCCGGAAGTACTCGATTGTCCGTGCCAACCCTTCCCGCACGTGCACCTTCGGCTCCCACCCGAGCATCTCGCGCGCGCGCGTGATGTCGGGGCGGCGCTGCTTCGGGTCGTCGGTCGGCAGCGGGCGATATTCCACCGGCGCATCCGACCCCGTGAGCTCGCGCACGAGCTCCGCGAGCTGGCCGACGGTGTATTCCACCGGATTGCCGATGTTGGTGGGATTGGCATCGCCCTTCATGAACAGCCGGTACAGCCCCTCCACCTCGTCGTCCACGTAGCAGAAGCTGCGCGTCTGCGTGCCGTCGCCGTACACCGTGATCGGCGCGCCCGTGAGCGCCTGCACGATGAAGTTGGTCACCACACGCCCGTCGTTGGGACGCATGCGCGGGCCGTACGTATTGAAGATGCGCACGATGCGCGTATCCACCCCGTGGTGGGTGTGATATGCCATCGTCATCGCCTCGGCGAAGCGCTTGGCCTCGTCATACACCGACCGCGGGCCCACAGGGTTCACATGCCCCCAGTAGGTCTCGCGCTGCGGGTGCTCGTGCGGGTCGCCGTAGACCTCCGACGTGGACGCCATGAAGAACCGAGCGCCGTTGCTGCGCGCAGCCTCGAGCGAGTTCAGCGTCCCGTGCGCGCCCACCTTGAGGGTCTCGATCGGCAGCTCGAGGTAGTCGACGGGGCTTGCCGGCGAGGCAAAGTGCAGGACTCCCTCGAGCGGCCCGTCGACTGCCAGCGGCTCGGAAATGTCGTGCTCGATGAAGGAGAACGCGCGATTGCCGGAAAGGTGCGCCAGGTTGGCGGCGTTCCCGGTCACATAGTTGTCCAGCCCGACCACGTCGTGGCCGTCTGCGAGGAAGCGGTCGCAGAGGTGCGAGCCGAGGAACCCGGCGGCGCCGGTGATGAGCACCCGCATCAGCGGCGTGCCCCCGCCTCGAGCGGCGCGACGACCGCAGGGCCGGACGGCGCGGGATCGCAGCGTCCGATCGAGTAGTACCGCAGCCCCAGCGCAGCCATCTTCGCGGGATCGTACAGGTTGCGGCCATCGACGACGACCGGCTGCCGAAGCAGGTTGCGCATCCGCTCGAACTCGGGATGGCGGTACTCGTTCCAGTCGGTCACGATCGCCAGCGCGTCCGCGCCCTCGATCGCCGCAAATGCCGTCTCGGCGTACGCGATGCGGTCGCCGAGGATGTGCCTCGTCTCGTCCATCGCCACCGGATCGTGCGCCACGACCGTGGCGCCTGCGCCCAGCAGTGCCTCGATGAGCGTCAACGCCGGCGCTTCGCGCATGTCGTCGGTGTTGGGCTTGAACGCGAGCCCCCACACTGCCACCCGTGCGCCCGTCAGCGAGTCGCCGAGCGCCGCCTGGAGCTTCTCGAACATGCGCATCTTTTGCTGCCCGTTCACCTGCTCCACCGCCTCGAGGATCCTCAGCGGTGTGCCAAAGGACTCGCCGGTCCTCACCAGCGCCTGCACGTCCTTGGGAAAGCACGATCCGCCGTAGCCGGGTCCCGGAAAGAGGAAGGC
>JACDHQ010000596.1 GCA_013820975.1 Gemmatimonadaceae bacterium | reverse complement strand
GTCATGGAGCCGGCTGGCCGACGCGAATGAGGAACCGACGGGCGTCCGGGCGCCGCCGCCCGTTACGCACCCTGCCCCTGGAAGAGCATCAGGCCCCCGTCCACCACGATCGTGGTGCCGTGGATGTACCGCGCCTCCGCCGACGCGAGGAAGACGGCCACGTGCGCAATTTCCTCTGGCTGTGCGGCGCGCTTCATCGGGATCGACTGCACCTGCTTCTTCAGCACCTCGGGGTCGTCCATCGCCTCCTGGTTCATCGGCGTCAGCACCATGCCGGGGGCGATGTTGTTCACGTTGATGTTCGACTCCGCCAGCTCGAGCGCGAGCGTGGTGGTGAGGTTGCGCAGTCCGCCCTTGGAGACGTCGTAGCCGGCAGCGCCTGCGCGCGGGATCTCCTGGTGCACGCTGGTGATGTTGAGGATCGTGCCATGCCGGTCGCTGCCCTCGAGCCCCCGGATGAACTGCTGGCAGCAGTAGAAGGGACCGGAGAGGTTCGTCCGGAGGATGTCGTCCCAGTGCTCGAGGCTCATGTCCTTGACGTGCTTGCCCGCGGAGTCGATGCCTGCATCGTTGACGAGGATCGTGGGCGTGCCGAGCGTCGACGTCACGGTCGCGAAGTACTCCGCCACCTGTGCCGGCTCGCGGACGTCGAGCCGGGTGACGAATGCGCGGCGTCCCAGCCGCTCCACCTCCGATCCCGTGCGGCGGGCACCGGACTCGTCATGGAGGTACGTGATCGCCACGTCCGCCCCTTCCCGTGCGAAGGCGATCGCCGTGGCCTGTCCGATCCCCGAGTCGGAGCCGGTCACGACCGCGACCTCGCCCTCGAGGCGTGCGGCCCTCATGCCCGTGCCTGCTTCCCCGTGCGTCATGCCTGCTCCTCCGTCGTCGCGCGAGCGCGGCGACCTGGTGTCGGTGGGTGAACGCGCACGACCCTGCCGCTTGTCACGGCGACGAAGTCGGGGGCGCACATTTCGCGCCCGGGGCGGTCCGGCGGCTCAACTCAGTCCCTCGACTTCGAGCGCCGAGAGCAGCCTGGCGCGCAGCCGGTCCGGATTGGAGTGCGCCGGACCGCTCGCGGCGATCGCATCGAGGAACGACTGCTCGAACTCGTATTGCGGGTGGCAGCGCTTGCACAGCTCGAGATGCGTGCGGATGGCCGCCTTGCGGTCTGCCGTCAGCTCGCCGTCGAGGTAGTCCCACAGTTGGCGCACCACCGAATCGCAGTCGAGCATCGGCGGCATGGCGCCGCCGGCCGGCGCATGATGGTGGCCATTGCCAGCGCCACGAATGCGTGCGAGCAGCTTCGCAAGGAACGTCTTCATGTCGGCGTCCCCGGCGTTCCGGCATCAGGTGGCATCGCGACGAGTCCCGCATCGCGCGCATGGGCGATGAGCGCCTCCTGCAGCAGGCGCCGGCCACGAAAGAGCCGCGACCGCACCGTGCCGATCGGCACCCCCAGCGTCGCGGCGGCGCTCTCGTACGTCTGGTCGAGCACGTCGGTCAGCACGACGACATCGCGGAATGCCTCCGGCAGCGCATCGATCGCCTGCGTGATTGCGTCGGACAGGTCGAAGCGGGCGAACAGGTCGCCATGCCCGCTCTGTACCGCCGAGGCGTGAACCGCAGATGCGGCGAGTGCTTCCAGTTCCGGATCGTCACAGGCCACCTGCCGTTCCTCGCGTTTCCGGCTGCGGACAAACGTGTTGCGGCAGATGGTGAACAGCCATCCCCGGCAGTCCGTGCCCAGCGCATAGCTGTCCCAGGACCGGTACGCCTTGAGGAAGGTTTCCTGCACGAGATCGTCGGCATCGGGCTCATCGCGGGTGAGCGACAGGGCGTAGCGGGTAATCTCGGGAAGCCACTGGAGGGCCTCCTCGCGGAATTGACGGTCGCGTGCCTGCTTCGCCAGTTCAGCCATGCCGGCGCCGGTGCTTGTCCCGGTGCGGACGACGTGACAAGGCGCATCCGGCCTCAGAAGTTCCCACGTGCCTCCACCTCGGCGACGAGCGACTGCAATGCCGCCGCGATCCGCTCGGGATGATCCTCCGGCGTGAAGTGCTTGCCGCCATCGATCCGCTCGAGGGAAATGCCGAGGTCGCGTGCGAACCGCTCGCCATACTCGACCTTCTGGAACTGGTCGCTCGCGCCCCAGATGACCCGCGCAGGGGTTCCCCGGAGCTTCGGGAGCTGTGGCGAGACGGCAAGCGTGTCGTGGACGTCGAGCGCCCGCATCTGCCGGATCAGTGCCTCGCCCGCTTCGTAGGCAGCGTAGTGCGGCCAGTGCACGGCGAGCGACTCCTCGGCGACATGCGCACTGTCGTGGCC
>JACDHQ010000595.1 GCA_013820975.1 Gemmatimonadaceae bacterium | reverse complement strand
GTCGTCGCCGAGCACCAGCACCACGGAGTCCCCGGCTGTCAGGTCATCGAAGGTGTAGCGTCCGAGCACGGACTCCCCGGCGAGCAGGGAGTAGGCGGCCCGCGGCGGCACCTCGGTGAACGTCGCCACGAGGTAGCAGACATCCTGCCGTAGCTCCGTGTCGTACCCAACCATGCCGGGCGCGTCGATGGAGGTCGTCACCGAGGGCGTGCCGAGGCTCGCTTCCCGCAGGGTCAGGGTGGCGCCACCGGTGAGGCCATCCAGCAGCCCGCGGCCACTGCAGGTGCCGTCGTCGGCGACCTCGGCGCGGGCGAGCGGCAGGATGATCTCGACGGTGACATCGAACGCCGTGGCAAGCCGCGGGCTGATCACGGCCGGGGTTGCCGGGGCGGGCGCGTCGGGCGCCGGGGCAACGGTCGCTTCCGGCTCCTCCCCGACCTCGGGCTCGGGCGTGGGCGGGGCCGGCTCCACCGCGTCGGGATCGGGCTCGCTGGCCTCCGGCGTGCCGATCGGCAGATGCGGCGACGGGCGGGTGGGCACGGTGGGCTCCGTCGGGGTGGCCTCGGCGTCGGGATCGGCGACCGGCTCCGTATCCGATGGCGCGGTGTCGACCGGCACCACGGTGTCGACCGTCGCGGCGGGCCCCTCCTCGAAGCCCGGGTCGATCGTGAATCCGACGGGCAGGTCCTGCGGCACCGGCATCATCATCCAGATGCCGCCGGTACGCAGGTTGTCCTCGCGCACCGCCACCGGGTCGTCCGCCGGCCAGCGCGGCAGCACGGTCTGCGCGATCACCTCGATATCGGCGAGGACATCGACATCGCCGACCCCGAAGCCGATCAGCAGCTGCACCCAGGTGCCCTGGCGCACGGAGAGCAGCCCGTACTCCCCTTCGAAGGAGCCGAACATCGAGAAGGCGATGCGGTGGGCGGCGGACTCGTCACCCAGCTGCTCGATCTCGACCGCCTCCGGCTCGTCGAACTCGAAGCCGCTTTGGGCCTCGCTGCGGATCGCGGCGGTGAAGATCGCCGGAAAGGTCCGCATCGCGCGGGAGGCACTCTCCGCGTCGGCGTGGATATTGCCGATCGCCATCAGCGAGCCGAGGGCATCGAAGTAGACATTGGGGTTGTCGTAGGCGCGCGCGACCTCGTCGTCACCGGTGGTGGTGGTGCCGACCGGCTCGGTGGCCTGCGCGGCGGCGAGGCTCGGCGCGATCAGCAGGGCGATCAGGGTGACGAGCAGGATGTGGCGGAGCATGGTGACCTCTCGATCCGTGCGGCGATCCGGCGCGGGTGTTGTCCCTGCATCATACCAACCGACGGATCGCTTGCGGTCGCCGGCACCCCATGGGATGCTGGAAGCCTGAGGGCACCGCCCCCACGATTGGGACCATCCACCATGCAGCCCGTGATCATCACCCCCGAGCCCACCGCCGACCCGCTCGATCTCGTCATCACCGAGGAGGTCACGCTCAACGGCAAGCGGGCCTTCCGCAAGGGCCATCGCGTGACAGCGGCCGATCTCGAGACCCTCGCCCGTCTCGATCGGCCGATCCATGCCGTGTGCCTGGAAGAAGACGATGTCCACGAGGACGACGCCGCGATCGCGCTGGCCGGGATGATCGCCGGGGAAGGACTGGAGCAACGCCCGCCGGTGCAGAGCCGCGTCAACCTCAACGCCGCCCGCCGCGGGCTGCTTCGGATCGACCCGGACGCCGTGACCCGGCTCAATCTGCTGCCCGGGGTGGCCATCTTCACCACCATCGACCGGCTCCCGGTCGACCCGGGACACAACGTGGCCGGGGCGAAGATCACCCCCGTCTCGGTGCCCCGGGAGGTGCTCGACGGGGCGCGGGAGATCGTCCGCTCGCTCGGGCACCCCGTCGTCACGGTGAAGCCGTTCGTGCCGCACACGGTCGGGGTGCTCGCCACCGAGGGCCTCTCCGAGAAGATCCGCGGCCGCTTCGAGGCGGTGGTGCGGCGGAAGATGGAATGGTACGGCAGCGAGGTGCTGCGCTTCGTCTATCTGGACGAGGCGGAGGCTGTCGCCGGGACGATGCGGGCGATGATCGGCGACGGCGCCGACCTGATCCTCACCGCCGGGGGCAACACGATCGACCCGCTCGACCCGACGATCCGCGCGCTGCCGGAGCTGAACGCGCGCGTGGTGCGGCTGGGCGCGCCGGCGCACCCGGGATCGATGTTCTGGTATGGGAGCGCCAACGACGGGGCGATCCCGATCGTCAACCTGGCCTCGTGCTCCATGTACTCGCAGGCGACGGTCGCCGATCTGGTGCTGCCGTGGGTGATGGCGGGCGAGGCGGTCGGCGACGAGGAT
>JACDHQ010000594.1 GCA_013820975.1 Gemmatimonadaceae bacterium | reverse complement strand
CACCGCTCGCCGCCGTGCAACCGGTGAATGCACTCTGCGGCCCTCTGTTCATGGCGCGTGGCGCTGCGCGCGCGATGCTGCACACCGCGGTCGCGGGGTCCATCGCCGTCGTGATCGGGATGGTCATCGGCCTCCGCTACGGAGTGACCGGTGTCGCCTGGGGATACACGGCCGGCTACCTCCTCGTCTCCGCGCCGGTCGCGACGCTGCGCGGCTTTCGGCTCGTCGACGGTCGTGCCGCGTATCTCGGCCGCGCGCTCGTCGTGCCGCTCCTCGCTGCCGGTGGCGCACTCGTCGCCGTAGAGGCCGCCGCTGCGCTGCTCGGGACCCGATGAAGATCACCGTCATCTGCCCCGACGTTTCCGACAACAGCCTCGGACGTGCACTCCTGCTGGCGGACATGCTCGGCCGCCATCACGAGGTCGAGCTCGTCGGCACCATGCTGGGCGCTGGCGTATGGCCTCCCGGGCGCGATCGCACCTTTCACACGATGGCGAAGGGAATGCGATGGCCGTTGTACGCCGGTGCTGCAGCGAAGCTGCTGCGAGGCATCCGTGGGGACGTGGTGTACGCCATCAAGCCGCTGCCGACGAGCTTCGGGATCGCGCTCGTGCATCGTGCGCGCACCGGCACCCCGGTCGTCCTCGACATCGACGACGATGAGCTGGCATTCCGGCCGGCCGCGCCGATCACCAACGTGCGCCAGATGGTGTCGTCGCTCGCCGCGCCGAACGGCCGGACGTGGACTCGCATGACCGTGGCACGCGCGCGCGCTGCGAACGCCGTCACGGTGGCATCCACGGGACTGCAGGCGCATTTCGGCGGCACCATCATCCCGCATGCGAAGGACACGACCCACCTGGGACCACTCGTCGCTGGCGACGCGGGGGTGCGCAGCGCCGCGGCAGGCGGTGGCGATCGGTTGGTGATGTTCGTCGGCACTCCACGTCCGTTCAAGGGAATCGAGGATGTCGCCGCCGCCATGCCGTTGCTGCGCCACCAGGCGCGGCTCGTCGTCGCCGGTGCCGACAGCCGCGATCCCTACGTGCGCCAGCTGCAGCGCGACGTTCCTGATGCCACCTTCCTGCCGCCGTTCGCACCCGACCGGCTTCCGCCGATGCTCGCGGCAGCCGATGTCCTCGTCGTGCCTCAGCGGCGCGACCCCCGCACGGCAATGCAGCTGCCGAGCAAGCTGCTCGACGCCATGGCGGCGGGGCGTCCGGTCGTGGCGACGGCCGTTGCCGACATCCCCCACATCCTCGGCGAGGGACGGGGCATCGTCGTCCCCCCAGGCGACGTCCCGTCCATTGCCCGGGCGATCGACACCGTTCTCGGCGATCCCGCTGCCGCCGCCGCGATGGGCCAGCGTGCGCGTGCGTGGTGCGTGGCGCACGCAAGCTTCGACATCGTGGCGCCCCGGCTGGCGGCAGTGTTCGACGCCGTCGCGCTCGAACGCGGCACTGGTGAACCCCGGCACCCAGTGCCAGTTTGACTCTGCCGGTCCCGATGGCCTCTCCTTGACCCCGACGCATGCTGCACCGCCTTGCCAAGTCCCTCCCGCTCGCCGCTGCCACGGTCGCCCTCCTGGCCGCGAGCGCGATCGCACAGCTTCCTGTAAAGTCCCGCAGCGCGCTCTGGGTCGGCACGCCCCTCGACGAGTACGTGCGGCTGTTGCAGCTCACCGGTGAGCACCCGCTCTCGTCACGCCTGCTCCGCCCGCTCGAGTACGAGTCGCGCACCCTCACCCTCCGCGGCGACGCGTCGCTCGGCCGCAATCCGTGGCGCGAGCGCTATGGCGCATCACAGGGCTCGCACACGGGGACGTTCGCCCTCGAGCTGTACGAGCCGCTGCTCCTCACGACCGCCAACAGCGCCGTTCCCTTCGGCACCAACGACGGCGCGATGTGGGCGGGCAAGGGAGTGTCGGCGTCGCTCACGGCCGGCGCCGCGATGCGCGCCGGACCGTTGACGGTACGCCTCGCCCCGGTCCTCACCTGGTCGCAGAACGCGGAGTTCACGCTCGGCGAGCTTTTCAAACCCCTGCCCGGCACTCCTCCCTACGCCGACCCGAACGCGCCGCGCATCATCGACATGCCGCAGCGGTTCGGCGATGCCGCGTACACCACCGCCGATCTGGGCGAGAGCAGCATCCAGTTGAACGGACGCGGCGCGCGCGCTGGGGTCAGCACCGCCAACATGTGGTGGGGGCCCGGGGTCGACAACTCGATCCTGATGAGCAACAATGCCGGCGGGTTTCCGCACGCGTTCGTCGGTACCGAACGGGCCCTGAACGTCCGCATCGGACGCCTCGAGGCGCTGTACATCGCCGGACGGCTCTCGGG
>JACDHQ010000593.1 GCA_013820975.1 Gemmatimonadaceae bacterium | reverse complement strand
GGGAATCGAGACTGGGGGTGTCGGACACTTTGGAGCGGTCGGGAGACGGGGGTAGGGCGCGAGGCGGAAGTTGAAAGCGAAGTCCATGCCCGCGTTCGCTTTTTCGGCTGAGGGCGCTGGCGCCTGCTGCCGCGGGACTCGTGGACGTCTGCTACCTGATGGCGCGCACGTCGTGGGTGACGACGCAGCAGGGGCTCGATGCGCTGCTACCGCCGCCGAGTGGGTTCATGCGGGGGGTGGGACGGTTGACGTGCCCCGGCTTGCAGCACGCCCGAGCGACCACCGTGGTGCCGTGTAGCCCTCGCAGCTGGCCACCTCGTCGTTCACCCACTCGATCACCGCCGCGTAGCCGAGGCTTTCCGGATCGTTGCGGAGGTAGCCGGAGACGACGCCGATGACCTGGAAGCCGCGGCGCAGCTGGAAGGTGAGCGTCGGGTCGCCGATCTCCTCCGTGAGCACCGCCTGTGTGTACTCCTGCGCCGACATGCCGCCCGCGTAGTTGCTGTAGCCGCGCAGGCGGGCACCGGCGCGGATGCGCAGGAGCCCCAGCCCCACCACGAGCTCCTCCCGGGCCGCGTACAGCTGCTTGCCGATCCCGGCGCCCTGCAGCTCGGGGGAGACCATCACCTCGGCGCCATAGAGCGTGCGGCCGTGCGCCGGATCGTGATTGGTGAACATCCCGCCGTCGGTGAAGTCGCGCCATGTGTCGGTGAGCTCGTAGTCATCCCAGAGCACGATGAGGCTCGCCGCCATGCCGACCACCTCGCCGGTGTCGTCACGCACCGCGACGAACTGCCCCTCGGGGAAGATCTGGTGATGGCTCGCGAGCGCGCCCGCCGACCAGCCGGCAGCATCTGCGTACACCTCGCCCGACAAGCGGATGATCCCATCGAAATCGGCAGGGGTCGTGGTGCGGACGGTGGTGCCTGCTGGCGCACTCACAGCGGCGATACCTCGACGTTCTTGAGGATCTCGGCGGTGCGCACGCTGTCGTTGAGCGGCAGTACCGTGCCGGTGGTGCGCGTGTCGCGGATCGTCGTGAGGTTGAGCTCTCCGATCACCAGCATCTCCTGGTTCGGGTTGCCCTCGGCGAGGATGCCGTCGCGGGCAAAGGGGAAGTCGCTCGGCGTGAGGATCGACGCCTGCCCGTAGTTGAGGTGCACTGCGGGCACCATCGGCAACGATCCGACGGTGCAGGAGTTGATGACGTACATCTGGTTCTCGATCGCGCGCGCATGTGCGCAGTAGCGCACCCGCAGGAAGCCCTGCCGGTCGTCGGTGCAGCTCGGGACGACGAGGATCTGGGCGCCGAGCCGCGCGGCGGCGCGCGCGAGCTCCGGGAACTCGGCGTCGTAGCAGATGGCGACCGCGAAGCGGCAGAAGGGCGCGTCGAAGACCTTGAGCTGCGTCCGCGGCGAGACCTTCCACTCCTCGGTCTCGAAGCGGGTCATGTGGAGCTTCCCCTGCGAGTCGTAGTTGCCATTGGGGGCGAACACGAACGACTCGTTGTAGACGATGTCTCCCTCGCCACGGACGGGGATGGAGCCGCCGACGATGTAGATGTCATGCTTCTTCGCGAGTCCCGCCATGAACTCGACGAACCGGGGCTGCTGGTCGGCGAGGTCGCGGATCTGGTCACGCATCGGGCGCTTGATGTCGCCGAGCGTGAGCAGCTGGACGGTGAAGTACTCGGGGAAGACCACGAGGCCGCACTGATAGTCGGCGGCGGTGGCGACGAGGGCCTCGGCCTGCGACGCGAAGCCCTCGAAGGTCTCGACCGGGCGGATGAAGTACTGGGAGGTGGCTACGCGGAGTCTGTCCATGGGGCGCGGGCTTGCAGGTATGAGGCCTGAAAAGCGGTAGGGGGGAGGGGGTAGGGGGACCCCGGACGGCGCAGGAGCCACCCTCGAACCCACCCCCGACCCCCGGCTCCCGACGCCATACCCCCATAGGCTTCCCATTTCGTGTGCCCTGGTGCCGATTTAGGAAGGTCGTACCCGAGAACCCGATCAGCTAAAGGAGAGACATGCGAGCTACCCTCACCCAGGGGATGCTGGTTGCGCTCGTCGCAGCCGGCGCATCCTGCACCCGTACGCCGGCGCCGCAGCAGCCTGCACCGGCGACCACCCGCCCGGCGGCCGCCGCCTGGGTGAGGTCGGCGCAAGGTGCCAGGATCTGGCCTTCCACTCCTTCAATTACCGGTACCGGCATCGGTTCGGTGGAACGCCCTTCGCCGCGGGAGAAAGTCAGCCGGCGTCTCGGACGTGTTCGGAACGGGTAACGTTTGGCCCGCGGCGGCGGCCGCGATGGCCGTGGTCATCAGCGCCACGCTCCCGAGGTTGTCCCGCCCAGTAC
>JACDHQ010000592.1 GCA_013820975.1 Gemmatimonadaceae bacterium | reverse complement strand
CTGCTAGAGGTGCGAGATGCGAGGTGCGAGATGCGAGGTGCGAGATGCGAGGTGCGAGATGCGAGATGCGAGATGCGAGATGCGAGGTGCGAACTTCACGATGCTGTTTCCTTCCGTTTTCAGCTGATAGCCGATAGCTGATAGCCGATAGCTGAGGTTTATGATCAATCCCGACAAGCTGACGGTGAAGAGTGGCGAGGCGCTGAACGATGCGATCGCCTCCGCACGCCGCAACGGCAACCCCCAGGTCTACGATCTCCACCTGCTCCAGGCGCTCCTCGAGCAGGATGAAAGCATCGTGGTGCCGGTGCTGCACAAGGTCGGAGCGAGCCCCGCCAAGATCCGCGAGGCAGTGCTGCGCGAGATCGGCAGGCTCGCCCGCCAGACTGACGCGCAGCCCACGATGGCGCGCGAGCTCAACCAGGTCCTCGATCGCTCGGAGGACGAGGCGAAGCGGCTCGGCGACGAGTACGTGAGCACCGAGCACCTGCTGCTGGCGCTCGCCGACGGAAAGAACACCGAGAGCCGCACGATCCTGACCGGCGCCGGTGCATCGCGCGACAAGCTCGAGGAAGCGCTCGCCGCCGTCCGCGGCACGCACCGCGTGACCGACCAGAGTCCCGAGAACCAGTACCAGGCGCTCCAGCGCTATACGCGCGACCTCACGGAGGTCGCACGAAAGGGCAAGCTCGATCCGGTGATCGGCCGCGACGAGGAGATCCGCCGCGTGGTGCAGGTGCTTTCCCGCCGCACCAAGAACAACCCGGTACTCATCGGTGAGCCGGGTGTCGGCAAGACCGCCGCCGTCGAGGGGCTTGCGCAGCGCATCGTGAATGGCGACATCCCCGAGGGACTCAAGGGCAAGCGGCTGCTGCAACTCGACCTCGCCGCACTGATCGCCGGCGCCAAGTTCCGTGGCGAATTCGAGGAGCGCCTCAAGGCCGTGCTCAAGGAGCTCGCCGACGGGGAGGGGAAGTTCATCGTCTTCATCGATGAGCTCCACACGCTCGTCGGTGCCGGCAAGGCAGAAGGGTCCATGGACGCCGGCAACATGCTCAAGCCGATGCTGGCACGCGGCGAGCTGCGGGTCGTCGGCGCGACGACGCTCGACGAGTATCGCAAACACATCGAGAAGGATGCGGCGCTCGAACGCCGCTTTCAGCCAGTGTATGTCGGCGAGCCGACGGTCGAGCAGACGATCGCCATCCTGCGCGGCCTCAAGGAGCGCTACGAGGCGCACCATGGCATCCGGATCACCGACGGCGCGGTCGTCGCGGCAGCGACGCTCTCCAACCGCTACATCGGCGACCGGTTCCTCCCCGACAAGGCCATCGACCTGCTCGATGAGTCGGCATCGCGCCTCCGCATCGAGATCGACTCCATGCCGCAGGAGATCGATGACGTCGAACGGCGCATCATGCAGCTCGAGATCGAGCGCACCGCGCTGCAGAAGGAGAAGGACCGCTCGGCCGTCGAGCGGCGAGAGGCAGTGGAGCGCGAGGCCGCGGAGCTGCGCGAGCGCTCGTCCGCCATGAAGGCCCAGTGGCAGCAGGAAAAGGAGACGCTCGGCGCCGTCGGCCGCATCAAGCAGCAGATCGACCAGACGCGGATCGAGGCCGACCAGGCGACGCGCAGCGGGGACTTGACGAAGGCCGCCGAGCTGACGTACGGGCGCATCCCGCAGCTCGAGCAGGAGATGCGCGACGCCGAGAAGCGACTCGCCTCACAGGACGGTGGCCGCCCGCAGTTCCTTCGCGAGGAGGTGACCGAGGAGGACATCGCCGACATCGTCGCGCGGTGGACCGGCATCCCCGTGTCGCGGATGATGGAGAGCGAGCGTGAGCGCCTGACGAAGCTCGACGCCGAGCTGGCCGAGCGGGTGATCGGGCAGGACGAGGCGGTGCGGGCGGTGGCCAACGCCGTGCGACGGTCTCGCGCTGGACTTCAGGATCCCAACCGCCCCATCGGTTCGTTCATCTTCCTCGGCCCCACGGGCGTCGGCAAGACGGAGACGGCGCGCGCGCTCGCCGACTTCCTGTTCGACGACGAGCATGCGATGGTGCGCATCGACATGTCGGAGTACATGGAGAAGCACGCCGTCGCGCGGCTGATCGGCGCGCCGCCGGGGTATGTGGGCTACGAGGAAGGGGGGCAGCTCACCGAGGCCGTGCGCCGCCGGCCGTACTCCGTCATCCTCTTCGACGAGATCGAGAAGGGGCACCCGGACGTGTTCAACATCCTGCTGCAGATCCTTGACGACGGGCGCCTCACCGACTCGCAGGGGCGCACCGTCGACTTCAAGAACGCCGTCGTCATCATGACCTCGAACGTCGGCTCGAGCTACATCCTCGAGCAG
>JACDHQ010000591.1 GCA_013820975.1 Gemmatimonadaceae bacterium | reverse complement strand
GGGGCACGATGAACATGGCGGGTAATCTCGGGTCGTTCGTTACAAGCCTTGCGTTCCCGTATCTGCTGGTCCTCACCGGATCGACCGCCCCGTTCTTCGTGCTCGGTGCGGCGCTGAATCTGGCCGGCGCCTGGATGTGGATGATGGTCCGCCCCGAGCGGCCGATCGGCAGCGCGAGCCCGTCCGATCCTCGCCCAGCTGCCGCCGTGGAGACGTGATCCCCGTGACGCTCATGATTGAAACCGACGGGTTGTGTCCGAGACGGCGCGGCGGTACCAGCGCCAGATCACCAGGCCATCCCTCATTCCCGATCACTGCTGTCCAAATTGGACGGCCCTAGCCCGGCCCTAGCCTAGGGGTCGCTGTCCCGCAGATGCTGCGTAATGGTCGCGATCGCTGCCGTGAGTTCGACTGGGTCAACGGGCGTCGGTACATGCGCCTGGAATCCTGCCGCGAGGACACGAGCCCGATCTTCGGCGCGCGTGTAGGCCGTCAGCGCGACCGCGGGGAGAAAACCTCCGTGTTCAGCTTCATACTGTCGAATCTGTCGGATCAGCCCATACCCGTCCTTATCCGGCAGGCTGATATCGCTCACGAGGGCGTCGGGCCGCTCCACGTCGAGCATCTGAACCGCTTCCCGGACCGACGCCACCGCTGTCACGCTGGCGCCCGCCTGCGTCAGCACCAAGGACGTCAGCGTGCGCCCGTCGGCGTTGTCATCAACAACCAGGATGCGCAGCGCATCGAGCCGCGGTACGCGCGGCATGGGCGAGGCCGTCGATGCCGCGGTCCGTCGATCTCCGAGCGCGGCCCCTTCACCGACGTGAGGCGCGCCGGCCGCCATCGGCAGACGGACGGTAAACGTCGCGCCCAGCCCCACGCCTGGACTCGCCGCGTGGACGGTTCCCCCGTGCAGCTCAAGAAGCTGCCGGACGATGGCCAGCCCGAGACCGAGTCCGGTGTGACGTCGCGTCGTCGCGCCATCGGCCTGGCGGAAGCGCTCGAACACGTGTGGCAGAAAGTCCGGGCTGATGCCCTGGCCTGTATCGACGACCCTGATCTCCATGTGGTCGGCTGAGCGTTCGATGAAGACATCCACACGTCCGCCCTCAGGCGTGAACTTGATCGCATTCGCGAGCAGATTCCAAATCACCTGCTCCAGTCGGCCGGGGTCTCCGCTGACGGTCTCGAAGGCCAAGCGATCGGGTGACAACGCAAGATGCACGTTCCTGGTAACCGCCAACGGCCGGACGGCATCCAGCGCCGCCTGCGCTACTGCGACCAGATCGACGGACTGCGGCGCCAGGTGAAGGGTTCCCGTAACGATTCGGGACACATCCAACAGATCGTCAATGAGGTGCACCAGAGCCAAGGCGTTGCGCTCGATCGTCGCGATCGCGTGTTCAATGCGATCGGGCGGCAATTGCTTCGCCGCCAGCATTCGCGCCCATCCGAGGACAGCATTCAAGGGCGTCCTGAGCTCGTGCGACACCGAGGCGAGGAACTCGTCCTTGAGATGGTTGGCCTGCTCGGCGTCCTCGGTCATCGTTTGTGCGTGAACCGTCGCGACGACCAGGCGCTCGTTGGCCTCGCGCATCTCGGCTATGAGCTGCGCCAGCTCCGACTTCGCTTGCGCCGCCTCTTCCCGAGCGCGAACAGTCTCCTCGCGAAGCGTTGACGCCTCCTCGCGCAGACGGGCGGCCTCTTCCCGCAAAGCGGCCGCATCCTCGCGCCGCGTCGCTGTGTCGTCGCGCCGATCGGCAGCCTCTTCCCGTACACCGGCGGCATCGTCGCGCTGCGTCGCTGTGTCGTCGCGCCGATCGGCGACCCCTTCCCGGACACCGGCCGCATCTTCGCGCCGAGTGGCCGTTTCCTCACGGGTGGACACGGCGCCTTCCCGGCTCCTGACGACAGTCGTCCTCTCGTCGGAGGTCACGCCCTCCTGCTCGTTCTCGGGTCGCGAGGGTTTCTTCGCGTCAGTCATGCTCACCGCCGGGTCGGCCGTGAAACCCGTCGCGGACGTGGCTTCTTGTCAGCCGTCGTTCGTGCGGCGCTCGGCATCAGCTCCGGGTTGCCCGTCAGCAATCCCTCGTAACTGCCGAGCGACTCGCCCATCACGAACCCGTCCTTCGTGATCTCGAACGCCCGCATCTCCTTGCTGTGCACGCTCCCGCGCACTTTCACCACGGCCATGATGCGCTGCAGATGACCCTTGAGGGCGATATACCGGTGCATGATGATCGCGTCGGTGAGAAATGCCGTGCCGTGCGGGCTGAAGCGCAGATCCGTGTAGCTGTCCTCCACCTCCGCCGTCATCATCATGGTGATGCCCATCCCGGTGAGGACGGTGACCATG
>JACDHQ010000590.1 GCA_013820975.1 Gemmatimonadaceae bacterium | reverse complement strand
GCCACGCTCGTTCGCCGAGTTCCCCCCTTCGGCGAATGCAGAGTCGATGCAGTCCTCGTATCAGGGTTGGCGCGAGGCTCTGGGGCGCGCATCCAACGATCACCTGCGTCCCGTGTCGTCAGGCGCCGAAGTCTGAAATGGCACGCATCGACGAGCTCCGGCTGATGACCCGCGTAGCGCGGCTCTATCACGAAGGCAACCTCAAGCAGCCCGACATTGCGGCTCGCCTGCGACTCTCACAGCCAAAGGTGTCCCGGCTGCTGAAGCAGGCGCTCGACGAAGGCATCGTGCGAATCACGGTTCGCGTCCCGACCGGTACGCACCCGGATCTCGAGGAGCGGCTGCAGAAACAGTTTGACCTCGAGGACGCGGTCGTCGTGGACGTGAGCTTCGACGATGACGATCAAATCGCGCGCGAGCTCGGGTCGGCCGCAGCCTACCACCTCGAATCGACGGTCCAGTCGACGGACGTCATAGGCATCTCCTCGTGGAGCGCGACGCTGCTCGCAATGGTCGATGCGCTACACCCGGTAGCAGGCGTCCGCGACACGCGGGTCGTCCAGATCCTTGGCGGTGTGGGTGACCCGGCAGCGGCCGGCCACGCGACACACCTCATTCGACGCCTTGCCCAACTCGTGCACGGCAGCGGCGAGTTCCTGCCGGCTCCCGGGGTCGTCGGTTCGGCCGAGGCGCGACGGGTGCTTCTCGAGGACCCATTCGTCCGAAGGGCCATGGCTTTATTCGACCGCCTGTCGGTGGTCCTCGTTGGCATCGGCTCCGTTCAGCCGTCGGGATTGCTGGCCCGGAGCGGTAACGTCTTCTCGCCGGCGGAGCTGGCCAGCGTTCGTGCGCAGGGCGGCGTGGGCGACATCAGCCTGCGTTTCGTGGCCGCCACCGGCGCGCCGATCGAAACACCGCTCAACGAGCGGGTCATCGGGATCGAGCTTGAACAGCTCCGTCGCGTGCCCCGCTCGATTGGCGTAGCGGGCGGCCGTCGGAAGGTTGCGGCCATCCGTGCTGCGCTCACCGGCGGATGGCTCAACAGCCTGATCACGGACCGCCACACCGCGGAACGCCTGCTCGGCGACCGAGCAGAGGACACGGTACTGCCCGACCCGCTGATCAGAGCCGACGCGTGAGGAAGCTGCTGTTGCTCGCGTTCATCGTGGCGATCGGCGGCTACTTCGCCTGGCCGTACGCCTTCACCGTCGTGCCGATCGACGATGACGGCGCCCCGGGAGAGTTCGACCCCGTGGGTTACGTCGATGGAATTTGGGAGCAGCTGGATACCACCACGCGGCAGGAAGCCGTCGAACTGTCCGAGATTCTGGCCGCGATACGACCCGACGCCGCCGGTCGCGCTCAGAAGGAGGATCTCGCCACGGTCGCCGACCAGTTCGGCCTTATCACCGCCGGCGAAGCGCACGTCTACATGGTCCGGGCCACCGGCACGATCACCGAGCTGGACACTGACACGAGCCTTGGCACGATCGAGCTCGATGTCGATGGTTACGACGGGCCGATCGTCGCGCGAATCTATGTCGGCCCTCGGATACCGAGCGACGAGTCGTCGGTTCGCGACGCGGTGGGCTTCATCACGTTCGGCACCTTCCGGGAGCAGACGGAGTACGGCAGGGTATCGTCCGAAATCAACAGACGCGTCATCACGATGCTGTCGGCGCTCGACGGCGAGTTGGTCCAGGGCGCCTCGATCGGCGTCGTCGGGGCGATGACGATCCGGACGTTCAACCTCGTCGAGATTGACGTCAGTCGGGTCAACATCGTCCCGCTCGAGATTGACGTCCGATGAGCATGCCGAGCTTGCCAATCGCCATCCCGACGGACGAGCAGCCCGCCGGCCGGGACGTGATCATGCGCGCTGAGAACGTTACCAAGGTTTTTCCGGGTACAACTGCCCTCGACGACGTGACGCTCGACGTGTATCGGGCGCGCGTGAACGTTCTAGTCGGCGAGAACGGCGCCGGCAAGTCGACGCTCATGAAGATCCTGGCCGGCGTCGAGACGCCGATCAGCGGCCGCGTGCTTCTTGAGGGCGAGGAGGTTCGGCTGGCCTCGCCGCTCGATGCGTCGCGCCTGGGCATCGGGATGATCTACCAGGAACTGAACCTCTGCCCCAACCTGAGCGTCGTCGACAACATCTTCCTCGCACGCGAGGTGGCGCGGGGCGGACTCATCGACCGTAAGCTCGAGCGGGCGCGGGCGCGCGAGTTGGTGCAGCGCCTCGAGCAGGATATCAATCCCAACGCGCCGGTCGCCAACCTTCGCGTCGGCCAACAGCAGATCGTTGAGATCGCCCGCGCACTCGCCCAGGATGTCCGCATTCTCATCATGGACGAGCCCACGT